>CAYHTH010000083.1:0-4336 GCA_964359525.1 uncultured Methanosarcinales archaeon
AATATAGTTTACTATCTCACTAAATTTTGTGTAATGGAAAATTATTGGCTTCTCCAAATTCGTTATTTCGTCAAATGCCCGATTGTAATGATTTTCAAAATCCACTCTTTCTCTATTCTTTCTTTTATAGTCATAAACTTCAATTATTGGTAGACTTTTTCTATAATTCAATGCAGCTTTAAGCAGATGTCTAAAATCGACATCAGCCGTTGGGAGTGAATAGCCGACAAATCGTATCCGATCACAATTAACTAATTTGTTAAAGGCTGCCCCCCATATCTCTTTAAGTTTCTTGAAATTATCCAAGTTTTTAAATGTCGTTGGTGGGATAAGCAATATTTTTAGATTACCTTTATCACAACTTGGACATTTTCTTTTTTCATCAAAAATTTCCATAGCCTTTCTCTTGTAGCTAAAATATCTAATATCACAGTTTGTGCAATCGATAAAATTTAAGGAACCATGCAATTTGAGTATGGGAATTTTTTCAGTTCTTTCTGGTAATTCTATTGCAATATTATCTCCAACGTCATCGAGATTGTACTTCGCAAAGACTGCTCCGTAATTTACCCCTTCCCTGATATTATCTATCATAAGGTCCCAATTTAGAGAGATAATGGTGTCTTCATCCGTTACAATTTCAGAATAGAATTCTTTATAATTTTTTGATTCAGATTTATTAGCTAACGAATATCTAATTGTGCTTGCAATGAGGTAAACTAATTTATCTCTAATAGATTTAAGGTTAAAATGTTTGAAGTAGACCCCCATAGAAATATAAAAGTCTATAATACTAAAAAACTCCTCTATGTTAAAATCATTAAATAAGCTATGTTTAAACTCTATAATTTCGTTAAAACCAGCTATATCTTGGTGATTTTTTAATACAGTATCAACTATTTTTTCCAATTTTGGGAAAAAATCATTCACCAAAGGTGTATTATCTTCACAAGAACAACCCGCCCCAAGCACATATACAGTCTTCATAGCAGATAAGAAATAAAACTTCCTTATAAACTTTTGTTGAATTCCAAACTCAATGGAATTTTTCCAAACCTTGAGAAAAATTTCTTAGCATAAAATGGACTTAAACAATTTCATGTCAGAAGTAGAGAGGAGGCTCTATAAGGTGTCATTCGTTTTGTCAGACGAAAAAATTAAAAGATTTGTCCGGGCTTGCTCAAAGGAAAATGCAAAATATTTGATTGAAGAGGATTTGAAGAAGGAAAATCACAATGAAAAATTCAAAATTACTGATGTTGAGGATATTACAGAAAAGCAAAAGGTGATTGAAGATGTCAGCAATTTGCGAGCATGAGTTTGAGCAGGAAGACCCCAACAATCCGGGCTATTCCATGACTGAATATGACTTGTATGCAAGGCTTGGTCTGAGTTTGAGGAGAAATATCAAATTCAATGAGTACGAGCTGGTGTCCATTAAGTTCAATGTTGTGCATCATGCTTTTAAGACTCTTCAGGAAGCGGTTACAAAGGCAAATGAGCTTGAAGGGGCAGCCAACACATGGGTTGAGTGCAGGCACAGGATGGTGATAAAAAATGTATAAGGAATGGGTTGAGAAGGCAGTTTATGTAAATCTGTATTATGGCAGGTTGCAGACGCAAAAGACACTAATTGAGAAAAAGATAAGCATACTGCAAAAAATGGCAGAGGATTTAATCGATGATGGAGTATTCAACTTCCAGGCCCAAAGAACGTTTCCAATGGGTAGGCAACATTTTAGCATAATGATAAATGGATTGTCTCAAATTGCCAATGGGAAGAAAGAGGATTTAGAGATTAAGAATGAAATCCAAAGTAACAAATAACTAGTTGTATTTATACGACACAGTCTTCACCTTTTGGTTTAGCAACACCTATTAAAACATTCTTGTACTTATTATAAAATTCTTCCAAAACAGCTCTGTTAATCCAGTTTTCTTTTTGCCCTCTTTGTAATAACCAAATGATGAAATTACCTTTTATTAATATTTCATTTTTGTCGTATACTTTTACTCCATGATATTTGTTGGTTCTTCTATGTATGGTGTCTTTTCCAAATATGGGTGAATATATATGAACAGAGTTGTTTCTTATGTCCTTTATGTCTTTAATTAATTCTATAAGTTTGTTTATGTTTATGATAAATTTGTCAATAATAACCTCATTATTTTCTGTAAACTTTATTGTAAATTTTTTGTTATTAAGAAACAGGTAACTTAATGCTAGATTTTTTAATAAATTTTCAAACACTTCAATTTTACCTTCAAAACTTATTCGATTTAATATTAGTTCCTCAAATTGGAGGTAATTTAATCTATTAGATATGAACAACTTCCCTATAAATTCATTTAATTGTGATTCAATTCCCATTGCCATATCCAGAATTTTTATCCTTTCATTATAATCATGAGCTGCATCTTCATTAAATTTAGCTGTATTCCAAACTCCTTTAGTTCCATCCGAAAAGGTATATGGGATAGGCTTGTATAACCCCTTTGGCCATTCAAATTTCAATGTCATAAACAATAGATGACAGTAATAGTATTTAAAATTACTTAGAAAATGTTCTTCAGATTTTTTCAATCTTCGAGAAAAAATCTCGGAGATGATGCAGAATGGCAAAAGAAACATTGAGTTTAGGTGAATTGAGAAATAAGGCACTCGGCTTTGATAGAGCCGACGTTAGAGACGTGCATGTAATCAAGAATCAGGATGATTACTTGTGCAAGGATGTTATGGGAGTGTGGAATCTGGACAAGAACGTTCTTGCCTGTCTGGCGCCCAAGAATTACACTGTAATCCAGCATAAGGAGGCTGCTGAAGGGCTAATAGAGGCCATTACAAGCCTGAACATAAAGGCAAATGCTGAGCTCCAGTTATCAAAACACGGAATCCACCTAAATATAGACTTCCCCGATGTCAAAGTAGAGTTAACTGAAGTAGGGGAAAGTTTCACAAGTGGCTTGCATCTGGTGAACGATTACAGCTTGCAGGGACTGATAATTGCTCCACGAATTACAAGGCTGGTTTGCAGCAACGGCATGGTAATAAGTCAAGTAATCAAGGCTAAAAGAATCAGATGGTCAGAGCAATTGAAAGTTGAATTGGAAGGGGTTATAGACAACATGGTGAAGGAGATTATCTCAAGCGACCAAAGATTAGTGAACATGGTAAGCATCTGTATGCGCGACAGCGTTGAATGGCAGACTGCAAGGTTATTGGCAAAGGAACTTTTCAAGAGAAAGAAGCACGCAAAAGAAATAATGTCCAGATGTACGGAATTGAATGAGGGAAGAGTCAATAGATGGCAATTTTACAATGCAATCACAAACTATCTCGGTGTTGCGAGCCTAAAGCCGGCAGCCGAAGCGTGGTTTCAGAATAAAGCACAGATGGTTCTTACAACGCCATTCGCAGACCTTACAGAACAAATGGTGAAAGTTGTAGAAAGATGAAATTTTGTAAGTTATGTGAAAATATATTACCAGAGGCGAGAAGAAAATTTTGTTCTTCAAAATGTACAAAAAGATTTCATTATATTTGATAAAAATTTATTTCTCTGCAACATTTTCTTTTTCACATTTTCTATTCATGAGAAAATGTTCAAAACCACTAGAATAAGTAAGATTATGCAATTTACGAGCTGTCGCTATTGCAATCTTAATTTATCTGGAATGATTAAACCATACAAACGAAATTATTGTAGTAAAGATTGTTACGAAAACTATTGGTTGACGTTTTCAAAAAACTATCAAAGGGAACAATACCTACAGAATAAAGCAAAAGTTCTTGAAAAAAATAGATTGTGGAGATTAAAATATCCAAATTACAAAAAAGAGTGGAATGAATTAAATAAATATCATGTAAGAACATATTATAAGAATTATGTTTCAACTCTTAAAAAGGAAAATCCTGATTACTTTAAAAAATATAGATGCAAATACGTTTATTCGAGGTTTAGGGGAATAACTTTAGAAGTCTACAAGCAATTAACCCAATCCTGTCGTATAGAAAATTGTGGATTTTTTGAAACAATAGATTTACACCATATAGACAAAAATAGAAATAATAACAGTCTCTCAAATTTAATAGGTTTATGTCCAAATCATCATCAACTAATTCACAGGCACAAATACAACTTAATTTCCATAAATAATTCGTATTTTCTTGTTAAATTATGAAGAATTTCTTTTTAATTCTTAGAAAAGAAATCTTCACGTTTGATGAAGGTTTCAGGAGGAATAAAATGGGAAACCAACCTATAAAGAGATTTAGTGTGGGATTGCTGAATGTGGCAGTCTGGAGAAACAAGGGGACTAGCAGATATGGTGAGGA
>CAYHTH010000084.1:0-4302 GCA_964359525.1 uncultured Methanosarcinales archaeon
ATTTTCTCGAAAGCTTTTTAATCTTACAAAAAAATTAATTCTGTGTGGCAGGAATAAAGCAATTTTTGAAAAAATATGAGCTGTGGATTTTAATTGTAATCACACTTCTGTTTGTCTATGCAATTATATTTTTCAACCAGAAACTAAATTTCTTTCTTGGAAACGAGCTGATTGTGCATCTTGAGCCGCAGCAGAAATCGTTCAGCATGCATTACAGCGGCTCAAGCCGGGTTGTTTTTAATGTTTCCATAGAAAATATCGCATACTGCAAAGCGTCATGTTCCTATTCTTTCACCGACAAAAGCAGAAATGAAGTTCTGGACAAAAATGATTTCGAAATTGGAATAGGCCAAAATGTTATAAAGAGCTACAATTTAAGTGTCAAGAGGCTCGGCAGCGGCCAGGATTTGTACAATTTTGAGGTTAAATGCCACAGCGTACGCTCTTTCTTTTGTTATACTAGCAGTTCGGAAAAATCAAGATCTTCATTAATATTGGTTAATTACGACCTTACTGAAGCTGAAAAAACGCTCAAAAAAGAATTAAAAGTGAATTTCACAGAGCTTCTTCAGCTACTGCATGATGTTGATGTTGCGCATCAAAAAGCAAGCCAAAAATATTTTGAGCTCGCACACGAATTGAACTTGAAGAACTTGACGAGCGGCAAAATAGAGATTGATTATGCTTATGATAAAACAAGAGTCTCTATCGAGAATCTTAGGAGTATTTGGTCTCTTGAGAATTACGCCCAGTTAAAGCAGTCATTCAACAAAACATATTTTGGGGATTTAGGTTACATAAACAGGACAATTAGCGCGTTTGACAAAAGGATAGATGATACAGCCAGCCTGCATAATTCAATATTGTCGCAATTGAGTTTAATATCCGGCAATTCAAATGAGCTGAACCCATTTATTGAAATTTTAAGCGATAAATCATTAACAGGCAGCTTTAATTCAAACTTAAATGATTTTAACAAATTATCATCAGCCGTTACAAACAATACTTTTGAAAATTATGGGGGAGTGCTTGCGGAACTCAATAAAATTGAATCACAGCAAAATTCAATAATTGAAAAATCAAGATGGAATTCCGCTCCGCTGTTTTTTGAGTCTGAATATTTGTTGAAATCAGAAAATGATTTGTTATGCAATTTGCAGCAGAATTGCGCCGAAAATGCGTCAATAAAAAAAGCTGCTGATAAAACCCAGTCTTTCGGTGATAAATACCCTGAGCGTTCGGATTTAGCGCAAAATTGCCTGTTTCTGGAAGGCTTAAATCAAAAATACTCAGGCATCAGGAATGAAGCATCAAAAATTATTGAAGATAAAAATATAACATTTAACGCTGATGAAAAATTCATTAATCTGACGGAAAAATTCAAAAATAATGAAATTGCAAAAATAAATAATTCCTATTATGATTCGCTGCAGAAATTAAAAGATGAAAATAAAACAAATAAAAATTTAATTCAAATCGCTGAGGCATTCGCGCCAGGCAATGAAATAAATATTACAGAAATTGATTACAATAAATCAATCAATATCTCATTGTATCTTCTGTCAGGAATAAATTTATCAGAACAATCAAATGATTTCTTAGGTATATGCTCTGAATTCGAAAACGCAGCGCAAAAAACAGAAAGCTTTGATTTCACGCTGATAAGCACAAATATCACCTATAATATAGTTCAAAATATTGACACAATTTTATCTGACAACCCGCCAATCTGCTGTGTTTTTAATGACTGCAAGCCCTGCTGCAGGGACGATTCATGCAAAAACGACCCAAAAACTTTCCCAGTCATTTTCGTGCACGGCCACTCATTCTACAAGGATAATTCTCCGGAATACTCGCTGGACGCGTTCAACAAGCTTCAGTCAAAACTTGAGGAAGACGGCTACCTTAACGCGGGAATCGTTTCACTTTACTCAAAAAACGAATCTTTGCAGAGCGGCATTTGGAGCCTGTCAGGCAAGCCGATAACTACAAAAGTAAGCTACTATTATGATGCATTCAGGAAAGATGACAAATATATCCTTGTCCCCACAAAAAGCGAGAATATTGATGATTACGCATTAAGGTTAAAAGAGCTAATCAGCATAATTAAAGACAGAACCGGAAAGCCGAAAGTCAGCATCATAGCGCACTCTATGGGCGGCTTGGTTGCAAGAAGGTATATTCAAATTTTCGGCCCGGATGATGTAAATAAATTTATCATGATTGCCACCCCCAATAAAGGGATTTCCAGTAAAACAGCAAGTTATTGCGGTTATGTAGGTGAGAACAGGGAATGCCAGGACATGCTTCAGGACAGCCTGTTCATCAACAAACTAAACGACCCTTCAAACCAGCCAGGCGGGGTAAAGATGTATGATATAATAGGAACGGGCTGCAGCACTGATTCCAGCGATGGGGATGGCATTGTGACAGCAGAAAATGCAAAACTGGATAATGCAAGAATAAATCATATCAATGGAACCTGCGGCGGGGTTTTTGGAGGAACCTTGCACACAGATATTCTTAATATTGATTTGTATCCGGAAACTTACAGGATTGTTAAGGGGATATTAAATGAATGATAAAAATTTCGTGAACTTTTTTCTGGCAAAGAAAATTTCCGATATATTTTTATATTACTAATGCTAAGGATGTGGCATATGAGTGAAACAGCAATTCAAAGGCAAATATTGAACAAACTGGACAGAGTCGAGAAAAACATGAATTACATTCTGGAATATATAGAAGACTCCAGATTAACAGACGACGAAAAACAGCTTCTCCAGGCAAGTTACAAGCACGAGAAAGAAGGAAAGCTTATTTCTGGCAAAGACTTGAAGAAGAAGTTGGGAATATGAATTTCGAAATTTTTTATGATAAACAGCCACAGAAATTTCTAGAGAAACTTGATAAGAATATATCTGCAAGAGTTAAGAATAAAATTGAAGCTGTTTTGGCTGAAAATCCCGTTCCGCATAACGCTGTAGCAATTGAAGGGGAGCATGGGATCTTCAGATTAAGAGTTGGAGATTATAGGGCTTTATACAGAATAAATTACCAAACCGGTAAAATAGTCATAATTAAAATTGACAAAAGATCCAGAGTTTATGATTGATTATTTCTCCCTTTCTTTAAATAAACCGTCCTTGTCGGGAAAGGAATGCCTATCTTGTTTTTTGTCAATGCATTGTAAATTTTTTCCGTTACAAGAAATCTTGTATCGAACTTCTGGTCGAAATTCTTGACCCAGAATAGCGCCTTGAACTTAAGCGCAAAATCTCCCATTTCATCCATTACAACCCTTGGCTCGGGCTGTTTTGTAATAATCGGAATTTTCTTCAGTTCCTCCAGAACGACTTTTCTTACTTTATCCGTGCTGGAGCCGTATTCAACTCCGAAATCCACTGTAATCCTTATGCTTGGGTCAGGGTGAAGGAAGTTTAATATTTTCGAATCAGCAAGCTTTCCGTTTGGAACTGTAACCATTTCATTGTCTGCCGTCCTTATTTTTGTGCTTCTTAACCCGACATCAACAACAGTCCCGCTTGTTTCGCTGTCAATTTTTATCACATCTCCGACCCTGATGCTTTTGTCAGCAATCAAAGAAATTCCGCCGAAAATGTTTCCTAAAGTGCTCTGCAGTGCAAAAGCAATTGCAACTCCTGCAATGCCCAAGCTCGTCAAAAGAGGGCCTATCTCCACCCCCCATGTAGTAAGAATAAAGAGTAACCCTACAATTGAAAGAAAAATTCTGGTAAATCTGTGGAATACCGGCACAAGTTCGTCATCAAAAGTGGATTTTGTTTTTGCAGCAACTTTCATGCCCCAATTGTCTATGAATATGTCCACTACAACTATAACAATATAAGTAATCAAGATGGCTATAACAGAACCAAGAACATTTTCTGCTATACTGGCAATAGACTGCCTTACTCCAAGAGGAAGTAGTGCAAGCCTTAAGCCAATGGCCAGCAAAATCAAAGAAATCGGCCTGCT
Source organism: uncultured Methanosarcinales archaeon (assembly GCA_964359525.1). GTDB lineage: Archaea > Nanobdellota > Nanobdellia > Woesearchaeales > GW2011-AR4. The sequence continues at coordinate 3,997 of CAYHTH010000084.1, forward strand.
GGTTTTTATTACAATCAAATCATCAACATTGGTTTTTGTTTTCTTTGTAAGCTTCAGAATTATTTTGGTGGCTATAAACACAAATAATCTTGACAATACAAAAAACAATACTAAAATCAGGAAAGAATCAAAGTACGGATTGTAAACGTACTTATTCATTGGGTCTAATCCCATACTCTTCTTTATAAGATTAAGATATAAATCAAGCAGCATTTCATAAAAAGTTTAGCTGAACTTATATTTAAGTTTTGTTTAAATTAGGAAAAATCAATAATGAGTCAAACAATAACCCAATCAATAATGAAA
>CAYHTH010000085.1:0-4252 GCA_964359525.1 uncultured Methanosarcinales archaeon
TTAAAGTTTACAGCCTTCCCGAAGCAAGCAGGATTGCAAGAGGAAAAGCAATTGTTAACCTGCTTCAGATGTCAAACGATGAGTTTGTGACTGCCTTTGTTCCAGTAAGGCAATTTGACGACAGGCACTATTTAATTATGGCTACAAAAAACGGAACAGCAAAGAAAACTGAGCTTATGGCTTACAGCAACCCGAGAAAAACAGGAATTGTTGCAATCACTCTGGACGGCAAGGACGAATTAATTAATGTAGCATTGACCGATGGAAACCAGCAGATTATTTTGGCAACAAAAAATGGAAATGCAGTCCGGTTTGAAGAAAAAAACGTAAGGCCGACCGGAAGGTCAGCGCAAGGGGTTAGGGGAATCAGCCTGAAAGGCGATGATGAAGTGGTAGGAATGGAAGTTGCATCAGATGAAAAAACATTGCTTACAATCACAGAAAACGGCTATGGAAAACGAACACAGATTTCAGAATACAGATTAATCAACAGAGGCGGTTCAGGAGTTATTAACATTCAATGCAGCGACAGAAACGGAAGCGTAGTTTCAATCTGCTCCGTTACGGACAATGAGGATATAATTTTTATCAGCAAAAATGGAATAATAATAAGAGTTCCTTCAACTGATATATCTATAATTGGCAGAAACACTCAGGGTGTAAGGATTATGAAGCTTGAGGCAAATGATAAAGTTGTTGCCACAGTCAAAGTACCTAGAGAGAATAATGGTAATGGAACAGTTGAATAAAACCCAAATCTTTTTATAAGCATTAGAGTTGAATTCTTACAATATGCAAAATAATAAAATTAAGCCTATACTAACTGAAGTTCTCAAAACTATCCAGCCTGATAAAACTTACGAGAATGAAATATTCACAAGGCTGAATGATATAATAAGCAAAATAAACCAAAACCAGAAAGATAAAAAAGCAATTCTTGGCGGCTCAGGCGCAAAAGGAACTTGGCTGAAAACTTTTGATGCAGATATTTTTGTCTTATTTGATTACAGGAAATACAAGGATAAAGGCGATAAGATATCTGATATTTTGGAAAAAGTCCTGAATAAAAAATTTAAAAAAATAATAAGGCTTCACGGCTCAAGGGATTATTTTCAAATCAGGGAAAATAACTTCACTTTCGAAATAGTTCCAATTTTGAAAATCAATAAAGCCGAGCAGGCGAAAAACATAACTGACGTCAGCCCGCTGCATTCAAACTGGGTAAAAAAACATAAAAAACTGGTAAATGAGATAAAATTAGCTAAGCAATTCACTCAGGCAAATAATGTTTATGGAGCAGAAAGCCACATAAAAGGATTTTCTGGTTATGTTTGCGAAATTTTGACAGTATATTATGGTTCTTTCCTAAACTTAATCAAAAACGCAGCGAAGTGGGATGATAAAGTTGTCGTGGACGCAGAGAAATATTACAGGGGGAAGGATGTTTTTAAGATAGTAAATGCCTCAAAATTAATTTCACCATTGATCGTGATAGACCCGGTTCAGAAAGGCAGGAATGCGGCAGCAGCTTTAAGCCAGGAAAAATTTGAAGCTTTTAAAAAAGCAGCAAAAGAATTTCTGAAAAACCCGTCCAAAAAATTTTTTATAGGGAAAGATTTGAACAGCTTATTTTTGGAATTAAAAAACAAAGACAGGAAATTGTTAATTATAACTGCAGAGTCCTTGAATGGAAAAATAGATGTTGTAGGGAGCAAACTGATGAAAATCTTCGAATTTTTCAGTCAGCAATTGCAGAAATACGGCTTTAAAGTATTAAAATCAGAATGGGAATGGAACAAAAACAGCAATTCTTTTTTTTATTTTCTTTTTAATAAAGAGCCTCTGCCAAAAACTGTGGAAGTCGAGGGCCCTCCTCTTGAGATGAAACAGCATGTTGATAATTTCAGAAAAATGCACAAAAAAACATTTGAAAAATCCGGAAAAATGTATGCAATTGATGGTAGGGAATTTTTATTTCCTGAAGATTTGTTTGGCAAATTAATTAAATCAGACTATTCCAAAGAAAGAAGCAAATCCCTAAAGCTTAAAGTGCTCTAAAATGCAGGCTGTAATACTGGCGGCGGGTAAATCGACAAGAACTTATCCTTTAACACTCACAAGGCCAAAGCCGCTTCTTAAAGTTGCAAATAAAACAATTCTGGAGCATAATTTAGATAATTTAAATGGATTGATAGATGAAGTGATTTTGGTTGTCGGTTATAAAAAAGAAATGATAAAAAAACATTTCGGAGACAAATACAAAACTATCAAATTAAAATATGTTGAACAGAAAGAACAATTAGGAACAGCACACGCTTTATCTGTTACAGAGCCATACATCAAAGACAAATTTGTCTTGATGATGGGCGATGATATTTATTCTAAGGGAGATATTAAAAACTGCATTAAATACCAATACTCAATTTTGACAACAATTGTTAAAGACCAGCAAAATTTTGGCGTGATTATAGAGAAAAATGGAATTCTAAAAGATTTTGTTGAAAAGCCAAAAACTTTTGTTTCAAATTTAGCCAATGCAGCGTTTTATTGTTTCGATAAAAAAATATTCAGGTGCCTGAAACAAATTAAGAAATCTGAAAGAAACGAATTTGAATTGCCTGATGCAATAAAATTATTGTCAAAAGGCGAGAAAATGCACTGCATCAGAGCAAAACAATGGCTCCCTATAGCTTACCCATGGGATTTGCTGGAAGCGGACAAAATCCTGAGAAAAGGCAAAAACATTATTGGGAAAAATTCTAAAATCTATGGAAAAGTTGAAAATTCAAGTGTAGGCAATAACTGCAAAATAAAAGGGACAGTAAAAAATTCCATAATAATGGATAATTCGGTTATTGATAAAGATTCAATTGTTGAAGATTCGGTTATTGGAGAAAATGTTTATTTCAGCGGAAAAATAATACACAAAAGCAATGTAACCTCTATTGTCAATGGCAAAGAAATAAAAATAAATAAATTCGGAGCTGTGGTTGGAGATAACGTAAAAGCGAAGGATATAGTCATTAATGCAGGCTGTAAAATCTGGCCCAATAAGATAGTTTCAAACAAAACCATTATTAAAGACCTGATATGAGAAAAAAAGAGAGCTTGGTATTTTTGCTGATTGGAATGATTCTATTCTATATTTCTACTTTTTTTGATAAGCCGGTAAGTTTGATGTTCAATAATATAAAAATTCCTTTTCTTGATTTTATTCTAAGCATAATCACCAATTTTGGAGTTGTTGTAATGGTTATATTTGTGATACCTGCCATTACTTTTTACAATAATGACAAAAAAATAATCAAATTATTATTTTTGGCCTTTATTATATCCTTCATCTTTTCATTCATATTAAAATTAGTCATATTGAGGCAGCGGCCGGCAGATATTTTGTATTACCCCTTGCTCAATATCATTGATTATTCGTTTCCCAGCATGCACGCGATGATTGCATTTTCTTTGCTTCCAATCTTATTAACGTATCTTCCGAAACAAAAAACTTTCTGGGCATCATTTGCTTTTCTTGTGGCCTTCAGCAGAATCTATTTTGATTTCCATTACTTGAGTGATGTAGTGTTCGGGGCAGTAGTCGGGTATTTTATTGGAAACTTCTTGCTGGAATTTCATAATAAAAATAAATTATTAAAAAATGCAAAACAAAAAAATTGGGGCAAAAAATTTTGAAATAAGCAGGCAGATGTTTCATCTTGCTTTAGGCTTGGTTATTGCGCTGTTATTGATGCACGGATTTATTGGTAAAAACTTAATTTTGATTTTTATTATAGTAGGTTTAATTTTATCATACTTGAGCACAAAATCAAAGATACCCATAATATATAACTTGCTTCAGAAATTTGAAAGGAAAAATGATCTGGAAAAATTTCCCGGCAAAGGAATTATTTTCTATTTTATCGGAGTTTATATTTCTCTGTTGCTGTTTCCAAGAGAAATAGCAATGGCGTCAATAATGGTGTTGGCTTTTGGCGATTCAGTTTCGCATGTTTACGGCCTGCATTATGGAAAAATAAAGCATCCTTTGTCAAACATAAAATTTCTTGAAGGAACAATTGCTGGGTTTATTGCAGGATTTATCGGAGCATGGATGTTTCTGCCATGGCACGAGGCATTTTTTGCTTCATTTATTGCAATGATTATCGAAGCAGTTGAAATAAAAATCGGCGCAGAGCAGGTTGATGATAATCTAATTATTCCGGTTGTTGCCGGAGCTGTTGTTTGGGTGATTAGGTTA
>CAYHTH010000086.1:0-4238 GCA_964359525.1 uncultured Methanosarcinales archaeon
TTCCAAACATCTGCGGAGATATTTATTTCAACGATTCTTTTGATGAAAACTGTTTGGTTAATGTTGTCTGCCTGGGGATTGTGAAAGAAAAAGACATCATTCACAGCTATGCTCCTAAAAATGCAGAAGGCTATGACATAATAATTGTCGGCAAAGGCACAGATAATTCAGGATTTGGAGGCGCGGCTTTTGCGTCTTTAATCCTCGATGAGAAAGACAGGGAAAGTAACCGCGGAGCTGTTCAGGTTCCTGACCCGTTCCTGAAAAATGTAATTATAAGGGCAACATATTCTGTTTTTGAAGAAGCCAAAAAAAACGGAGCCGAGCTTGGCTTTAAAGATATGGGAGCCGGCGGAATAATGTGCAGCACTTCAGAATTATGTTCAGACTCAGGGTTTGGAGCAGACATTGATTTGAGCAAAGTAAACGTTTCAATGAAAAACCTGCCGGCCCACATAATTGCAAATTCCGAAACGCAAGAGAGATTTACATGGATTTGCCCGCCTTCCTTTACAAAAACTTTATTAAAAATTTATAATGAGGATTTTGAATTGCCTAATATCAGCCTGGGAGCTGGAGCTTTTGTTATCGGTAAAGTTACTCAGCAGCAGGATTATATTTCCAGATACGAGGGAAAAATTGTGTGCAATGTTCCCATTAAAGTTGTGACTGAAGGAATAAAATACGAGCGCGGGAAAAAATCCCCTAAAAGAAATTTTAAAGAGCCTAATCTGAAAGAGCCGGGCGATTACAACAAACTAATTTTATCTGTTTTGAAGCACCCAAACATCGCCAACAAATCCAAAGCTTACAAGCATTATGACACGAGCGTCATGGGAAATGCAGTAATTGAAACCGGATATGCCGACGCCGGCGTGATGAAAGCTGTTGAGAACGGAACTTTTGGAGTTGCACTTAAATGCGATTCAAATCCAAAATACTGCAGGATTGACCCGTACTGGGGAGCTGTGAATGCAGTAGCCGAGTCAATGCGAAATGTTGCTGCTGTCGGCGCAATTCCAAGCGCATTAACTGACTGCTTAAATTACGGCAATCCCGAAAAGCCGGAAGCGTTTTATGATTTTTATGAAGGCGTCAGGGGAATTGCGGACGCTGCAAAGAATCTTTATTACAAGGGAACAAAATTTCCTGTGCCGGTTATTTCCGGAAATGTAAGCTTTTATAATGAGTCAGCTTCGGGAAAATCTGTCGACCCTTCGCCGGTCATTGCATGCATTGGAGTTCTGAAAGACTACAGCAAAGCCATAACAATGAAAATCAAGAGGGAAAACTCGACTTTATTTTTGATTGGAGAAAGAAAAGATGAATTAGGCGGCTCAGTTTATTATGATGTAAATAATGAAACCGGTGCTGTTGTCCCAATTATTGATTTTGAAAAAGAGAGGAATATGATTTATGTCATTATAGATGCAATCAATTCAGGTTTGCTGTTATCGTGCCATGATATTTCTGACGGCGGGTTGGCAACAACAATTTCAGAAATGATTTTAGGGGGAGATGCTGACGGAGAAATTGGAGCTGAAATTAATTTGGATTTTTCTGATTTAAGAAATGATAAAAATTTATTTTCAGAAAGCTCAGGATTTGTTTTTGAAGCCGAAGACAGGAATATTGAGAAATTAAATGTTTTGTTTAAGTTTTACAGGATGCCGCTAATAAAATTGGGAAAAACAAAAGGAAAAAATCTTATAATAACTCAAGGAAGAAAAAAAATAATTGATCTGCAGATATCAAAATTGAAAGAAGCTTGGACAACTGGATTTGCGGAAGCGTTGGAGTAAAACAACCCTTCCGCGAGTTGACGGCGGGAAACTTTTTATCGAAAAAGTTTCATCAAAAATGGAGGCTTCGCAAAGCTTAGCCCCCGCCAAACTGATACTTAATTAACAAAAAAATAAACAAAATGCCAAAAAAACCAAACGTAGCTGTTGTGTATTTTCCGGGCAATAACTGCGAAGAGGAAACTCTAGGCGCTGTGTTAGCTGCGGGAATGGATGGGAAGATTGTCAGATGGAACCAGAGAAAAGATATTAATAAATATCATGGATATATAATTCCAGGCGGCTGGGGGTATGAAGACAGAATAAGGGCAGGCGTCATAATGGCAAAAGATCTTGTATTCAAGGTTATAAAGAAAGAAGCAGAAAACGGAAAGCCTGTTTTGGGAGTCTGCAACGGCGCGCAGGCATTGGTTGAATGCGGAATGATACCCGGCCTGAAAGGCCAAGTTGAAATGGCGCTTGCCCCAAACAAAAACCCTTTCATCAGCGGATATTACTGCACATGGGTTTTCATCAAAAGCGAGCAGGAAAAGAATAAATGCGCTTTCACAAAATCCATAGAAAAAGACGAGGTTATTCCGATTCCTATCGCGCACGGTGAGGGGAGATATGTCACAAGAGACAAGGAATTGCTGCAAAGATTAATAAAAAACAAGCAGATTATTTTCAGGTACTCGACAAAAGACGGAAAAATTGAAGACAAGTTTCCGACAAATCCAAATGGCACTATGTACAGCATTGCAGCAATCTGCAGCAAGAAAGGGAATGTAATGGCAATCATGCCGCATCCAGAGCGTGCATCATTTGTCAGGCAGCTTCCTGATATTACACAAATAAAAAATAACTCGGTTGGCAGGATTTTAGAGCAGGAAAAGCCCGCTCCCGCAAGGAAAATGTTCGAATCAATGAAAAAATATATTGAAGAGGGAATATTATAAAGGTGATTAAATGCTGAAGTCGATAGTCTTTCGTTGGAAAACCTCACCCAGAATTCATGTTTTGACAGAAAACCCCAAGGGAGTACCGCTAGAGGTTAGGGCAAGATTATTCTTATTGTTGACTGGAATAAGTCCCAGCCAACAATCACTAGATATTAAAAGCATAGTCGAGGAGTACAGGCTCATTGCGGACCCAGTAACTAATAGGTATAATATTGAAACATCTAACCGCTTTATAGACTCATTAAACGAGCGTTTAAGAAGGGCAGGTTATGTAGGCCATGTCCCATACTACATTTGATATTAAAATGCCGATCAAAACAATGGAAATGATTGTAAGTTTGAAAATGCCCGACACTACTGCAATCACTGCACTGCAAACCTTGCAGAAGCTCGGATTTAATAAAATCAAAGATGTAAAAAGGTCTTTCTGGTATAAGTTTTCAGTTGAAGGCAATCTGGAAAATTTTAAAAATAAAATCTCCAAAGTGGATATTTTGGTTAACGCCAACAAGCATTCTTTTGATTTTGAGATTAAAAAAGACAATTATGTAAAAATTCTGGTCAAAAATATTGATGATGATGGCAGTGGATTATTGTCAACGTTAAAGAGCCGGCTTGGCTTCAGCAATCTCAGAAAAGCTGAAAGCGGGGTCTTGTGGAGCTTGCTAATCGATGCCAATGAAAGAGAATCAGGAAAAATTGCTGAAAAGGCAGCTAAAGATTTATTAGTCAATGAGCATTATCAGGAATTTGCAGTACTTCAGGTAATATTATGAAAAAAGCATTGATAATATTCGGCTCGAAATCAGACGAGAAAGTGTATAATGAAATAGCTTCCCACTTGAAAAAATTAAAAGTTGATTTTGATTTAAGGGTTAGTTCTGCGCATAAGACTCCTGATGATGTTGATGAGACTCTCCAAAAGAATTATGCTGTTGTTATTGCAGGAGCCGGATTGGCAGCACATTTGCCGGGAGTTGTGGCTTCAAAGGTTTTAAGGCCGGTTATTGGCGTGCCATGCGAAGGGAATTACCAAGGATTGGATGCGTTGCTTTCAGTCGCGCAGATGCCGCCCGGAATTCCTGTCCTTGCTGTTGGAGTAAATAAAGGAAAAGTTGCAGCGGAAAATTGTGTCAAGGTGATGAAGAAGTATGATGGAGTTACAATTATCGGCGATAAAAATAATGAAGCTGTTAAAAAATCAATTGAAATATTGAAAAGATTTAGTGTTGCATTCAATTTTTCAGACAAACCAAATAAAAACTCAGTTAATATTGAATTCACTTATTTTGACGAGGCAGTTGAAGAGAAAGATGAGCTAGTGATTTACTGCCCACTGCTTGACAAAAAAGATGATGTTGCAGAATCCGCACTGAATTTTTTGAAGCACACAAACCATGGATTATGGGTTGGATTGAATAATGGAACGAATGCGGCAATTGCAGCAATTGAGATTTTAAATTTTGATAATGAGTTTGAAGAAGAGCTGATTAGG
>CAYHTH010000087.1:0-4196 GCA_964359525.1 uncultured Methanosarcinales archaeon
CAGGAGGTTTAGCAAATGCAAAAACTCAACTTGAGCAGCTTGCACAAGTTCTTGCAAATCAATTACGTGATAGAAGTTATACTGCAGTTGTAAAGCCATTAGAAATTTGGGAATGGCACGGAGGATGGTCTAATTATGCAGTGCCACAGCAGCCACGTAACTAAATTAATTTGAAAATCTCTAAATCTCAAACACCTTCTTCAGTTTAGGCATTGCGGTCGGCGCAGAGCCGCCGTGCCATGTGCATCTTGGCCTTACCCTGATTGGATATAATTTCTCATTTATATCATCAAAAACAATTGCCGCGCCTTCTTCCGGAGGCAATAAATTCAATTGTTTATCCAAACCTTCCCTCATATAGCTCTGCATTATGCTTCCCAAAGCCTGCACGTCAATGTTTGCAGTTATCCTGTGGGCAATTACAACATCAGCTTGTGTAAAAACGTCAGTGTGAATTTTTCCGGGCTGCTGCGACGCCAAAACAAGTGAAATTCCAGGCTGCCGGCCTTCTCTCAGCACAGTAACGAGAGGCGCGGTTGCAGGAGTTTTTCCTTTGTTTGGCAAAAATTCATGCGCTTCGTCAATAATCAGCCAGACTATAGGCTCTTTTTTTGCTTCTTTCTCTTCCTCGAAAAAATGAATCTCTTCAGATATTGCCTGCTGTTCCTCAGCTTTTCTTGCAGTCATCCGCTGCTCAAATAATTTTTGCGCTACTAATCCTATTACAAGCGCTCTCAGGTTTTCTGCGCCGGAAGTTGTCGTGTAGGCGCTGACATCAAGAATTGAAATCTGGCCGGGCATTACAATATCTTCTATTAAAGTGCCTTCTTTGCTGAACAATCCCCATTTTTCCGCTACAAGAAACCTGTTCTCGACAGCGTCTTTGGATGCCCTGTCAGACCTGTCGTCCGATTCAACGGCTTTTACAATATCTTTGATGTCAAAATCAAAATTCTCTTCTTTTAAATTATTAATGATTCTTTCAACCAGAATTCCTATCGGCTCTGTTATTGAAATGCTGAAAATCATGCACCATTCATCCGCGCTTATCTCGCTGGTTTTTATCGAGAAAGGAAAATCTGTCGGAATGCCCTTGTCTTTGTATTCCTGGTAATGGCCGACAGGAGTAAAAATGTGGACGTTCAACCCCTTGCTTTCAACGCCCCATTCGTCTAATAATTCTTTTTCCTTATGGTTCGGGTATTTCATAGTCCAGTAAATCCCCATTGTGTCGAGCATTACAACAGCAAGGTTGTTTTTGACTTCTTCAGGCAAATCGTAGATTCCTTCTGCTATGACGCCCATGCTATAACTTTTGCCACTGCCGCGTTTGCCGACGACAAACACAACGTGGGATTTGGCTACATCAAGATAAACTTTGTTTGACAGTGAAGTTGTCTGGCCCATCTTGACATAGTGCTTGCCCAGAAATATAGAGCCTGTTGTGCCGTACTTTTCCTTGTCTGCTTCGCTTCTGCCTATTACTATGTCGTACATACCGATGCCTTGAAGAGCATTTTATAAATGCTTTTAGTGAAACTTATTAGTAACAAATTTTGCATTTTTTATTAGAAAGATTTATTTATTAGCTTTATGCTGCCTTTAGGCTGTATGGATGACAAAGACGGCAGGGAGAAGCTTCAGCAGGAATTGAATTTCCTGAAAGAAAGCTTTGATGCTGAGGTAATAAGCAAAGATGAATATGAAAAAGGGAAGGAAAGGGTAGAGCAGAAACTGAAAGAAATTAACAATGATGCTGAGAATAATAAAGAATCAAAAGGCACAGAAACAGCTCAGGAAGTAAAAGAATCGAATGATACAAGCAATGATAAGGGTGAAAATGATAATTATTTTGAGGATGGCAACAAATTAAGCCCAGTACCTGAAGAAAAAACAGAAATAAAGCAAGAAGAAACAAAAAAAGAAACACATTTTGCGAAAGATGATTCTAAAGAAAATAAAAAAGAAAGCAAACTTTTTATGTATGCAATTGTTTTTGTCGTGCTTGCGCTTGTAGTTTTTTTTGCCTATTCTCTGACGAATTCCGGCACAGCGAACAAACCTCAAATTGAGCCTGCCGCTTTATGCGGTTCTGATACCGATTGTATGAAAGATAATGTTAATTCTGTATGCCTCAACCCCGGAACCAAGGACGCAAAATGCCAAACACCCGAAATTCCAAAGACTAAAGTTATTGTATTAAACGGCAGAAAAGAATGCTTTAACTGCGATACTCAGAGGATTTTGTCTTTGCTGGAAAGCTGGTTTGGAACAATTGATGCAAAGGAAATTAATTATGATACCGATGAGGGAAAATCACTAGCTGATAAATACGGAATAAATGTGCTGCCTGCCTATGTTTTAGAGGAAAGGATAATTAACAGCTCTTCTTTTGGCCAATTTAAGCAAATTTTCATCAAGAAGAATGATGCGTATGTTCTGAAAGAGGATGCAGCAGGCTCGACATTTTATTTCAGGCGCGGAAATATTCCAAACAGGCTTGATTTATTTGTAAAATCAGACGATGCCGCGAGCGCAAAAGCAGAGAAGAATCTGCAGGAATTTTTGAACACATTCAAAAACGTGCAGTTTGAGAAACACATGCAGGGTGACAACTTAACTTCAGAACTTAATATCAGAACTTTTCCTTCATTTTTGATTAATAATCAAATTAAATTTGGTGGCGTTCAAACGGCTGACATAATTAAGACAAATTTCTGTTCTATGAATAAAGATGAAGAATGCAAGAATAGTTTGGCTAAGAGTTTGATTTAGTCAAATTTTAATTTACCCCCTGTAGCCCATAATGGAATTTAGGAATAATCTCTCAAATTCAGGGCTAATGCGGCCATCTGCTAACTCCACGTGTTGGTCTGCGTGCAGTCTTAAGTATGCAACGCGCTCAGGTCGGGGCATATCCCATGGACCCATAATTTCAAATCTTCCTACAATTCTCCTATCTCCAATTCCCTCGTCACTTGCCGTACGCATATCATTAGAATAATCATCTACCTAAACAATAGAATAAGGTTTATCCTTAAATAATCTAATTAGTTCTAATCCAAACTGTCTAACTCTTTCTTCTAGCCTTCCAAAATCTTCTGGAGTATGCGCTTTCCAATCGGTTCTTGCATTTATCATTGAGTTAAAAAAATAAAAAATAATTACAATTCAGCCACAGTCAATAAAGTTACTCTTGTCTCGTTCGGCCTTATTTTTGAGTCCATGCCTATCAGGAACTTGACATTGGACTCTTCGGCCGCCTTGACTATTTCCCTTTCAATGCTTCCGTCGAAAACAACAGCATGGGCGTTGGTTATGCTTTTAAGCGCTGTGTGAATTTCGCTTATGGGCACTTTTCCAAGTACAGCCAGCTTGTTGTCAAGAATTTCTGCACCGCGCGTGCCGATTAGGTCCTCAAGCATTTTTTTGAATGCATTTTTCTCGTCCGGAGAAATTTGAGGCCTTCTTATAGCAGGCGCTGCCGGATAAGGCCGCTGCTGCATTGGCCTTTGAAATTGCTGCTGGGGCTGATGCTGCTGCTGGTATGGCTGCCTTTTGACAATCTCCATTGCAGTCCTATCGGGCTCTCTGGAAAGCTCTAATTTGGCCTGCTCTCCTGAGATTCTGCTCCTTATCGCCTTGTGAATTTCCTTCTTCGTAATTTCTTCGACTTCTTTTCCGTCAGGTGCTTTTGTTACGAAATCAATATCGGCAACCTGAGTTAATTCTTTGATAATCAAATTGCCTCCCCTGTCGCCATCAACGAAAACTGTTACAACTTTCTTCGAGCACAGTTCAATTATTGTTTCAGGAACTGAGGTTCCGTTTATTGCAATTGCGTTCTTGAAACCGTGCTTTAACAAATTCAAAACGTCTGCGCGACCTTCAACAACGATTACTTCGTCGCTTTCATTGATTGCAGGGCCTGCCGGAAGCCTGTCTTTGCCGTATTCGACTATTTCCATTACCCTGACAGATGCAGTGACTTCATCAGCCAATTCCTGAGAATCCGGCATGGTGTTTTCCATCATTTTCTTGAGCAATTCTTTTGCCCTTTCAACAACCATGCTTCTCTTGCTGATTCTGACGTCCTCTATGTTCATAACTTCAATTTTTGCGTTGCACGGCCCAATTCTCTGGATAATTTCCAAAGCTGCGCCTACAATTGAAGTTTCCGCTTTGTCTAAAGAAGA
>CAYHTH010000088.1:0-4195 GCA_964359525.1 uncultured Methanosarcinales archaeon
GGAAAAGCCGGGTTTGGCTTTGGTTATGGTCGGCAGCAATCCTGCTTCTGAAGTTTATGTCAATTTCAAGGAAAAAGATTCAAAGGAAGCCGGGTTTTATTGCGAAAGATATAATTTGGATGAGAAAACAAACGAAATGGACTTGATAAATCTTCTCAATCAACTAAATAATAATTCAAAAATCCATGGAGTTCTTGTTCAATTGCCATTGCCAAAGCAAATAGACGAGAAATTAATAATAAATTCCATCTTGCCGCATAAAGATGTTGATGGTTTTACTCCTTTAAGTCTTGGAAATCTAATGTCAGAAAATACTATTTTAGCACCGGCAACAGCAATAGCAGTAGTTCATTTAATTGAATCAACCGGAATAAAAATAGAAGGAAAAAATGCAGTTGTCATTGGAAGAAGCAATATTATTGGAAAACCAGTTGCCTTAATGCTATTAGAAAAAAATGCTACAGTCACAGTCTGCCATTCAAAAACAAAAAATCTTGCAGAACATACAAAAAAGGCTGATATTTTGGTTGTTGCAGTTGGAAAGCCAAATTTAATAAAAAAAGAAATGGTAAAAGAAGGCGCAGTTGTCATTGACGTCGGAATAAACAGAATAGGGAATAAGTTAATTGGTGATGTTGATTTTGAAAACGTAAAAGAAGTTGCCGGCTTCATAACTCCGGTTCCAGGCGGAGTCGGGCCTATGACAAGGGCAATGCTGATGAAAAACACCTTAAAGGCAATGGAATTGGCAAAGAAATTCTAGAATGGAATCTACCGAAATTAAAAAAATTCTTGAAAATTGTAAAACAATTGCGGTAGTCGGCTGCTCGTCAAATCCGGAAAAAGTAGCCCACCGGATTCCAAAATACATGCAAGAGCATGGCTATAAAATTATTCCAGTTAACCCAAATTCTGAAAATATTCTTAACGAAAAATCATACAAATCCCTTTCTGAAATAAAAGAAAATGTTAGCATCGTGGATATTTTCCGCCCAAGCGATGAATGCCTTAACGTTGTAAAGGAAGCAATAAAAATAAAGCCAAAAGTCGTTTGGATGCAGCTTGGAATCATTAACGAAGAAGCAAAGAAACTTGCAGAAAAGAATGGAATTAAGGTTGTAATGGATAAGTGCATAATGGCAGAGCATAAGAGATTGATACACTAATTCTGACTATAAAACCAAACCTTTAAATACCCAAATCCCATCTCAAAAACAGGGGTGTGGTATGCTTAAAATTGGTGTTTTAGCGTCGACAAGAGCAACAGATTTGCAGGCTGTAATTGATGCTATAAATTCCAAGAAAATTAACGCAGAGATCTCTGTTGTAATATCAAACAAGAAAGATTCTTATGCTTTGGAAAGGGCAAAAAATAATAACATAAATTCAGTTTTCGTTGAACAAAAAAACAGGTCAAGGGAAGAATTTGATAGGGAAGTTGCAAAAATTCTTGATGAAAACAAAGTTATATTAATTCTGCTGATTGGCTATATGCGCTACTTAAGCCCATGGTTCGTAAGCAAACACAGAAACAAAATAATGAACATCCATCCAAGCCTATTGCCAAAATATGCAGGCGGAATGGATAAAAACGTGCATGAATTGGTTTTGAAGAATAAAGAAAAAATTACCGGAGCGACATTGCACTTCGTTGACGAAGGCGCTGACACCGGCCCAATCATCCTGCAGAAAGAAGTCAGGATTGATGAAAATGAAACAGTTGGCTCTTTAAAAGAAAAAGTGCAGAAAGCGGAGCAGGAGATTATAGTAAAAGCAGTCGATTTATTTGAAAAAGGAAAAATAAAAGTCGAAAAAAATAAAGTCATAATAAAATGAGCACAATCAAGGAAAGAGCAATAAAATGGTATCAGGATAAGAAACTTATAATTGCGTTCATACTCATAATAATAAGCTTCATTCTTGGCTTTTACAGCAAAGCAATCATTATCACAGAATTTTACAAGCCAATTTCCCTGATAACGGGATTATCTTTATATACTTTCAGCTGGATTCTATTGTTTATCGGAGTGTTTATGGTCGGCTGGCGCGCTGTGAAGGCAATGCACGTAAGAATCCACCATCACGTAAGGAAAACAGTTAAAAATACATATCACCACGCAAGGAAATTCCCTAAAAGGGCAACTGACTACACAAAAAATATTCATAAAAAAGGATTTAATAAGATAGTAACATCTTCGAAAGCAATAGCAAAAAGAATAAAGCAAAATGATTAAGACAGCGCTGATTTCGGTTTCAAACAAGGAAGGAATAATAGAGTTTGCAAGAGAGCTTAACAGATTAGGAGTTAAAATAATTTCAACAGGCAATACAGCAAAACTGTTAAGCCAAAATAAAATAAAAGCTGTTTCTGTTTCTGATGTCACAAAATCCCATGAGATGCTTGACGGCCGTGTAAAATCAATTCACCCAAAAATTTTTGGAGGAATACTGGCAGACAGAAAAAATAAAAATCACCTAAATGAATTAAAAAAACAAAAAATAGATGCCATTGATTTGGTTGTTGTGAATTTCTATCCTTTTGAAGAAACAATAAAAAAAAGTTCAAAACTAAATGATGTAGTAGAAAACATCGACATTGGGGGGCCTTCACTAGTAAGGGCTGCTGCAAAAAACCACAAGAATGTTTTGGTTGTTGTTGACCCTTCTGATTACAACGAAATTGCTGAAAAAATAAAATCAAAAAAAATAAGTGATGAGTACAGATTAAATTTAGCGGCAAAAGCGTTTGAGATGACTGCAAGGTATGACACAATAATTAATAATTATTTCAATGGATTGATAAATAATCAATTTCCAGAAATACTTAATTTAACTTTTAAAAAGATACAAAATTTAAGGTATGGTGAAAATCCGCATCAAAGCGCCTCTTTCTATAGGGATGTTTTTGTGGATGAGGGCTGCTTATCGATGGCAAAACAATTGCAGGGGAAGGAATTATCTTTTAACAACATACTTGATGTTGACGCTGCTTTTGAACTGGTGAAGGAATTTGACAAGCCAAGTGCTGCTGTGATAAAGCATACAAACCCAAGCGGAGTTGCTTCTGCAGACAAAATAGAAGAAGCTTATAGAAAGGCGCATGAGGCAGATCCAAAGTCTGCATTTGGCTGCATTGTTACGTTAAACAGAAATTGTAATGCTGAAACTGCAAGATACATGAAGCCTTTGTTCATAGAAGTTGTTATCTGCCCCAGGTTTGAGAAAGATGCCCTGAAAATTTTGAAAGAGAAAAAAAATTTAAGATTATTGGAAACTGGCTCCATCAAAAGGCTTGAAACCAAATTTGATTTGAGAAAAGTTACTGGGGGATTGCTTGCGCAAAACGAGCCGCATACTGAACTGAATGAAAAAAATCTGAAAGTTGTGACAAAAAGAAAGCCTACAAAAGAAGAATTAAAATCATTAATATTTGCATGGAAAGTCAACAAGCACACCAAATCAAACTCAGTTGTTTTTGTCAACGATGATATAACAGTTGGAATTGGCGCCGGCCAGATGTCAAGAGTCGATGCCGTCAATCTTGCAATTATGAAAAATAAAGATAAAATAAAAGGCAGCGTTATGAGTTCTGATGCATTTTTCCCTTTCAGGGACGGAGTTGATCAGGCAGCAAAAGCCGGAGTAACAGCAATTATTCAGCCGGGCGGCTCAATAAGAGACGAAGAAGTGATTAAAGCCGCTGATGAGCATAATATCTCGATGGTTTTTACCGGGATTAGATTGTTTAGGCACTAAGTTTCTTTTAATTCCAATAACACTTATAAACCATAAAAGTATACCATTTCCATGTCGCCGGAAGAGCTCCAAAAAGAAATCTATTTTCCTTATTCAAAAGTAAGAGATATTCAAAGCGATATGATTTCTGATGTTTACAACGCTATAAAAGAAAAAAAGCACATAATAATGCATGCTCCAACCGGAATTGGAAAAACAATTTCAGCATTGGCGCCTGCCTTATCGTTAGCCATAAAAAACAATTTAACAATATTTTTCTTGACATCCAGGCAAACGCAGCACAAAATTGTTATTGACACTTTAAAGCAGATAAAGCAGAAATTTAGTATTGATTTGGAATGCGCTGATGTTATTGGAAAAAAATGGATGTGCCTGCAGCATGGAGTTGAAGCGATGTCTTCATCTTCGTTCCATGAGTACTGCAAATCATTAAGGGATG
>CAYHTH010000089.1:0-4179 GCA_964359525.1 uncultured Methanosarcinales archaeon
CAATAATTAGTATTTAAACGTTTCGTTTTAGTCACCACTTTAGAATTAATACACAATCAGTTTATTTTATTTCCTCGCCTTTCCCTGCTGCTCAACGACTTTTATTGCTTTTGCGATTTCTTTAGGGTTTCCTAAGAAATAATGTTTTATTGGTTTCAGATTTCCATCCAGTTCATAAACAAGAGGTATCCCGGTCGGAATATTAAAAGAAACAATTTCGTTTTCAGGCACATTATCAAGATGTTTTACAAGAGCCCTTAAGCTGTTGCCGTGAGTTGACACTAAAATTCTTTTTCCATTCTTTAATAGGGGAACTATTTTTTTTTTCCAGTAAGGCACAGTCCTAGCTATATTATCTTTAAGGGATTCTGCCACAGGCAATAAGCTTTTATCGATGTGTTTATACAGCGGATCATTACCCGGCCACCTCTTATCACTTTTGTCAAGCGCCGGCGGCCTAATATCATAACTCCTTCTCCATATATGGACTTGCTCTTCGCCGTATTTTTGAGCCATCTCGGATTTATTCAGGCCTTGCAAAGCGCCGTAATGCCTTTCGTTCATCTCCCATGATTTAATGATTTTAACATCTTTCAATTTCATTTCCTTAAGCATAATATCTGTTGTATCAATAGCCCTTTTTAGAACAGACGTAACAACAATATCAAACTTAAATCCGTTTTCCTCTAATGTTTTTCCAGCTTTCTTTGCTTCATTTATCCCGCGTTTTGTAAGCGGAACATCAGTCCATCCTGTAAAACGGTTTTCTTTATTCCAAGTGCTTTGTCCATGACGAAGAAGTACAAGTTTTATCATTTTGTTAAAAAATTATTTCTGAAACACTGCAAACTTTGTTTTTTTCCCGAGTTGCTCTTCTATTCTTATTAATTGGTTGTATTTTGCAGTCCTTTCGCTTCTTGCAGGCGCTCCGAACTTGCACTGGCCTGCTCCAGTCCCAACAACGAAATCAGCAATGAAAGTGTCTTCTGTTTCGGCGCTCCTGTGGCTAACAACGGAAGTTAATCCGTGCTTTTTTGCGAGGTTTACGGCATCAATTGTTTCAGTCACAGTCCCTACCTGGTTGACTTTTATTAAAATAGAATTGATTGCCTTCATGTCAATCGCTTTTTGCAGCCTTCTGACGTTTGTAACTGTTAAATCATCCCCGACAATCTGCATCCTGCTTCCTAATTTTTTTGTCAGTGCCTGCCAGCCGCTCCAGTCATCCTGCGCCAGCCCGTCTTCAATTGATATTATAGGATATTTTTTTGCTAAATCTGCATAAAAATCAGCCATTCCGTTAAAGTCCAGCTTTCTGCCGTCAACTTTTAAATGATACTCCTCATTTTCATAGAATTCTGATGCTGCGCTGTCGATTGCAATTCCAACTTCTCCGCCAGGCTTGTAGCCTGCTTGCCTTATTCCTTCTTCAATCACTCTTAAAACAGCTTCATTGCTGCCGAGGCTCGGGCCGTATGCGCCCTCAAAACCTACATTTATATTGAATCCCCTGCTTTTCAGGACCTTGCCGATTGAATGGTATATTTCAGAGCCCCATCTTATTGCATCCTCAAAATTTTTTGCCTTGAGCGGCATCACCATAAACTCCTGCAAATCTGAGCTTTGGTCAGCGTGCTTTCCGCCTTCTAATACGAGAACCATCGGCATAGGAAGCAGTAATTTTTTATTTCCGCTGATTTCTGCAATATGCCTGTACAATGGAATTCCTTTTGCAGCAGCTCCTACCCTGCATACTGCCATCGAGACAGCCAGTATTGCGTTAGCGCCGAGCTTAGATTTATTTTCTGTTCCGTCAAGCTCAATCAAAAAATTATCAATCTCTTTTTGCTTTCTGCAGTCTTTGCCTAAAATATTTTTTGAGATTATTTTGTTTACATTGGAAACTGCCTTTAGAACTCCTTTTCCGTGATATTTTTTTGGGTCTCCATCTCTAAGCTCGAGCGCTTCATGAATTCCCGTAGAAGCGCCGCTTGGAACAATGGATCTGACACAGCAATCTTTAGTTTTTAAACCAACTTCAACAGTCGGATTTCCTCTTGAATCCAGAACCTGCCTTGCAACAATCTTTCTGATTTTAAAATCCAACAGTAACACCCCTTCCGCCTCATTTCAAAAAATGAGTATATAAATATTTCGAATATATAAATTCATAAACAACCTTTTTATATAAGCTGTGCCTAAGCGTTTTCTGGGGAGCATGAAATTCCTTAAAAAGGATATCAACAGGAGATTGCTGGTTTTAATTGTATTTTTTCTTGTCATATTCATAGGATTTACCGTATATTACGAGTATACAATTAAGAAAGTGCTTAACGCAAAGAGCCAAACTGATGACTTATTGGTAGGTGTTACGGGTAATTCTTTGTTGCAGAAATTAAACCAAACAGATAAGTTAAAAGAAATTGCTCTGCTTGACAAGGCAGTTCTCGAGGACAAATACAACCAATTGTCAGCTCAGAATGAAAATTTAAAAAAGGAAAAAGAGAATCTTGAGCAGGAAATAATTGTGCTTAAGTCAGAAATTGAATACAATGATGTGAAAATGGACGGCCCGGTTGAGCAGTTCAGGTTAATCCAAAACAGGAACAAGCAGATATCAGAATTAAAGAAAATAATAGATTCAATTTGCTCAAGATTGAACAGCAGCAGTGTTTTCATCAAGGAATGCAGTTGAAAATAAATTTACCCAATATAATCTATTTCTTTGCCGAATTGTTTCTGAAATCTTTTCAGCGCAGCTTGTTTTGAAACTTCGCTTAACTGCTCTGATTTCTTCATTATCTCAGTTTCAATGTCTTTAATTTCCCTGTCCAGCTTATTGACGTCAATCTTCAAATCCAGTTTTTTGTTCAGAACTTTTAAAATTTCTTTTGCGCCTTTGATTCCCAGGTACATTGGATGGCCGTAAGTCTCTGCAAGCAGAGAAACAGCATCAATATTTCTTTTTGAAGCCAATCCCAATAGCAAGCCTGAAACTCCGACGATAGGACCCACAACCCCGTATAGATTGTTGCTGACCAAATCGCTTTTGTAAGCATCAACTATTTTTTTTGAATTGCCGGTGCAGTAAACTTTTGGCTTTTTGGGAATATCTGCTAATCCGATTCCGCCTAAAGTTATGATTTCCTTGACATTTTGTTTTTGCGCCAAATCAAGAATTTTATCAGAGAATTCGTATGAGCTTACTTCATCAATCGGCTGGACATCTCCCCCGAGCAGCAAAACATCTCTTTTATTATTAAACTGCTTGTAAAAAACTTCCACAACCGGAAGCTCAACGAGATTATCTTCATTAACAAAAACTGAATGGGGAAAAGTGTAAGAAGTGATTTCAAATAATTTTTTTGCCTTAAGCTCGTCGATAAGAAAATCAACAGCAATTTTGCCGACATTGCCTATGCCCGGGAGCCCTTCTATGAATATTGGCTTATTCAGCTTCGGTGCTTTTCCGAATTGAGTTACTTTCCAGTAATTTTCCCTCATATTAATTCTCTCTTGATATACTCATCTTTTTTTGCTTTTCTGCGATAAGAGCCTAATCTGTCTGTTGGGTCATATTTTAATGGCCTGGGGGCGAGCGTTGCACTGCCACATTCACATGTTTCTTTCATCGTGTATTTATTGCAGTTTGTGCATTTATAGATGTGTTTCATTAGGATTATTCCCGGTTAAATTCTGCGATACCATCATGCTTGACTATAATTCCGACAGCTGTTTCTTTTGCAGTTTTCATTATTTTCTCAGCTTCCTTGTAATCCGGCGCTTTGACCATGAACCTGTACAAGCCCGAACCCATGTAATTAATATTTACCCTGCCCTTGCTTGCGTCCTCTGCCCTTTTGAGCGATTCTTTTATCAGATCGACGCCATCAGGGGCAAAGAGGGTTATCTTGAGTTTGCCTTTTATTTCAACTTCAGAAGGCTTGATTCGCTGGTTTACAATGTCCTGCAGGATTTTTGAATATTTCTTATCAATTCCAAGCGCATCAATTAGCTTGTCATCCTTGATAACCTCTTCAAAGAACTCGTGAAGTGAATTGTAATTTTTGCTTATTTTATCGGAAATCTCTTTATAAAGCTGCTCTGTCTTCATGCCTATTTTGGCAGCAACTATTTCAATAATTTTTTCTGCATTCTGCTCTTTTTTAATTCCATCTA
>CAYHTH010000090.1:0-4128 GCA_964359525.1 uncultured Methanosarcinales archaeon
TTTTGATAAATGGTGCACTGAAAATGTATGAATGTCCGGTAATTGAAGCTACTTTAGAGTCAAATGGGTATGTGGGGATTGTAGCAGATTATCATTGTTCAAGTTCTTTAGCTACTGAATTAAGAGAAAGATTTGGTGTAATTGGACTAACCGGTGCACTTGTTAATAGGCGACTAAAGGAAAGAGGATATGTTGAAGTGCCTTATAACGGAAATGATCCTCCGATTAGGATAAGTATAGATGAGATAACAGAAGGTTCAACCATTATTGAACAGATTAGATTTCATCCGATTAATAATGGAAGAAGAGGAGAAAGTTTAGAGGTATTGTCTAGATTAGAGCAATTTTTAGCTGGATGGGTTAGTAAGCAAGTTGGAACAGCGCAACCATCACAACCAACAACTTAACCAAAAATCAGCAGATTGATAGATGGAATTGAGGAATACAATCAAAAAAGAGAACAATAGTTAATAATTAAAGGCTATGCAAATATACCATGTTGTTGAACAGAGAAACTTTCCTCCTATTGAGGCAGATTATTTTAAGTCAGGTTACCTTTCAAGTCTTGATGAAACAGACAGGAAGAATTTAGAGGAAATTGTGCAAATGCTGGAATCAACACTGCCTTCCGGCACAACAATCCTCGCAGTAGGGGGCACAGTAACCGACTCTAGGGCAATAAGGTATCATAAGGATATGGATATTGCAATATTGTGTGGACCTGAACATATCCCCATACTAAGCAAGATCGTAGCAGATTTACTTTCAAGCTTGAAGGAATTTAAAGTGGAAGGAAGATATGCCGGCGGACTGACCAGCAGATTAACACACTCAATTAGAAAGATTATTCCCGAATCCTTTCCGTTAAATTATTTTACGGTGGCTCCTTCAACTAAAAGGAGGGGGAAGCCGATAGATGTGTTTATTTCTCCAATACCTCCTGATGAATATTTTGAAAGAGCAAAACTTCCATATGTCAAGTTAAACTAACTGGATATTAAGCATCTCTTAAAATCAACAATCTTATTTTTATATATTTTGATACCTTCCTTTCTCAGCATCCTAATCTTTTTCCTAACCTCTTTGCTATTCAGATTTTTATTTCCCATAAATCCGCCAATTGAACCGTCAGAAGAAACAACTCTATGGCAAGGAACATTCGGAGCATAAGGATTACATCTCATCGCCTGCCCAACAGCACGATAAGCTCTTGTGTTTAGTTTTTCAGCTAGAGCTTTGTAGGTTGTAACTTTTCCTTTTGGAACTTTTCTTAACAAAGCATAAATTTTTTCGTTGAATGAATTTTTTGAGGTCATTTTTCTTATATATGGCAGGTGCTCATGCCTCTTTTCTCAAGATATTGCTGATGGTAACCTTCAGCTAAATAAAATTTCTCGGCAGGCCTTATTTCTGTTGTAATTTTCTTATCATATTTTTTCTGTTGCTCTCTTAATGATTTAGATGCCAATTCCTTTTGTTTTGCATTGTGATAAAATACAGCCGAGCGGTATTGCGTTCCGACATCAGGGCCCTGCCTGTTGCCTTGCGTTGGATTATGATTGCTCCAAAACACCTCCAATAATTTTTCATAAGAAACTTTCTTTGGGTCAAACGTAACTTCAACAGCTTCTGCATGACCAGTTTTATCTGTGCAGACATCTTCATAGCTGGGATTTTCCATTTTGCCGCCGGTATAGCCAACTCTGGTTGATTTAACTCCTTTAATCTGCCTGAACGCAGCTTCAACTCCCCAGAAGCATCCTGCTGCAAAAGTTGCAGTTTCGTAGTTTTCTTTTTTCATAATAAAATTAGAGTTCAGGTTATATTAATAGTTTTTCCCAAACTAAACCAGAATAATAAATGCTCCCATCGGGATTTGAACCCGAGTCACCGGATCGAGAATCCGAGGTGCTTGGCCGGATTGTGCGGATTTTAAAATCCACTACACTATGGGAGCGCAATAAGTTAGAATTCCAGCTGATTTTTAAAGGTTAAGGTTTTTAACAATATTAGAAACGTTTATTAATACGCTAAATCACTTATTTCCTTTAACTGCCTTCAATGAAATCAAACCATCAAAGAAGAAAACAGATTATTGCGCAGGGAATGCGCTCTACGATTATTGGAATAGCTGCCAATGCAGTTCTCGCAGTAATAAAAGGCATTGCGGGTTTCCTTGGAAATTCTTATGCTTTGATTGCTGATGCTATTGAATCAACGTCTGACATTCTAAGCTCGCTGATTGTGTGGACTGGCTTGAATATTGCCTCCAAGCCGGCAGATGAGGACCACCCTTATGGGCACGGAAAAGCAGAGCCATTGGCAGCCACAATTGTCGCCCTCATGCTGCTCGGGGCAGCACTGGTTATTATTGTCCAAAGCATTAAAGAACTAAAAGTTCCCCACCATGCGCCTGCTTCATTCACGCTTGCAGTTCTTGTTATAGTTGTTTTAACAAAAGAGGTTTTATTCAGATTTGTGATAAATGTTGGTGAAACCACACAAAGCACTGCCGTAAAAACAGATGCGTGGCACCACAGGAGCGATGCGATAACTTCAGCGGCTGCTTTTATTGGAATTTCAGTTGCATTGGTTGGCGGCAAGGGCTATGAAAGCGCTGACGACTGGGCTGCTCTTTTTGCCTCGGCAATAATAATTTTTAATGCTTTCAGGCTTATAAGGCCTGCAATCGGCGAGCTGATGGACGAGGCTCCGCACCCGTCTATTGAAGAAAACATAAGAAAAACTGCGGGCTCCGTAAAAGGAGTTATGGCATTGGATAAATGCCATGTGAGAAAAGTTGGATTTGATTATTATGCAGACTTGGATATAGTTATTGATGGAAATCTATCGGTAAAAAAAGGGCATGACATATCCCATAATGTCAAAAATACTGTGTGCGATTCTGATTCAAGAATTTCAAATGTTTTAATACATATTGAGCCGTATTCTAAAGCAAAGAAAAAAGTAAATAAGGAAAAGATTGACTAAACAACTGACTCTGCTCTAAATTCAATTTTTACCATTACTTGTTGCGAGCATTTTATATAATCCCCCTTAGTTTCCAACTTATTATGGAATACAAAGGATTAACACTGGATAAATTCCAGGAAGACGCCATAAAAGCGATAGAACACAACAAATCAGTTGTAGTTTCAGCTCCGACAGGCTCCGGCAAGACTCTTATTGCAGACTACATCATAGACCGGGATTTCAAAAAAGGAATAAAAGTGATTTACACTGCGCCGATAAAAGCGCTTTCGAACCAGAAATACAAGGAATTCAAAAGGAGTTATGGGGAAGAAAATGTAGGCATTCTCACAGGGGATGTGCAGAAAAATCCCGACGCGCTTATTCTTATAATGACTACTGAAATTTACCGAAACATGGTTTTAAGCAATGACCCGTTCATAGAAGACATATCCTATGTAATTTTTGACGAGATACATTATATAAATGATATAGAGCGCGGTTATGTATGGGAAGAGTCAATTATTTTCTCAAAGCCAAAAGTAAGAGTTTTATGCCTTTCTGCAACCATTCCAAATGCCGGGGAGTTTGCAAGATGGATAGAGGCCATAAAGGAGCATGAGGTTGTAGTTGTAAAGCACAGCGAAAGGCCAGTGCCGCTTCACGTAAATTTTTATGATGCGGAACTCGGAATCACAACTCTAAAAAACCTGAAAGGCCATTCTGAGATTCCTGATTATAATAAAGTCATGGGAAAGCGCATCCGCCAAAAGCACAAGTCGCCGTCGCACATTGAGCTGATAAAGGAAATAAAAGACAAGGTTCCCTGCATGTTCTTCAGCTTCTCAAGGGCAGGCTGCCAAAAAAACGCTTTAGAGCTTGCAAGAAATAATTTATTTGAATTAAATCCGGAAATTTCCACGTTTGTCCGTGCAAAGCTTGCAAATTCAAATCCCGAGATAAACAAGCTTGATTCAGCAAAAGCGCTGAGGCAAACGCTGCCGTACGGCATTGGGTTCCATCATGCAGGAATTCTGCCGATACTAAAAGAGATTGTTGAAGATCTTTTTGAAAAAGGGCTGATAAAAGTTCTTTATACAACAGAGACATTTGCCGTCGGAATAAACATGCCTGCAAAAAGCGTCTGCTTTGAGTCAT
>CAYHTH010000091.1:0-2499 GCA_964359525.1 uncultured Methanosarcinales archaeon
TGCATTTATACCATATGACCCGTTAGTTCCAGTTGAAATAAACAACCTAACAGTCCAATGGTATCTAAGCGTTAATGTTACGAACAGCACAAACAATAATCCAATGGTTGGAGCGCAAGTTGTCATCAATGATTCATTCTCAAGGAATATATTCAACGGCACAACAGATGCAACTGGAGGAATTCCAACACAGATAGCCACAGAGTTTACAATAAACGGAAGCGCTAACAGCAGCATGATATTTACTAGCGACAGTTGCGTTGGTATTAATAATGTAAATGTGACTTGCTTCAGTCCGTTTAATATAAGCGTTAATTTAACTGGTTACGATAAAAACCTGACAAGTGTAATTGTCAACAGGAGCAAGTTTGTGAATATAAGCATGGGTTTAAGTCCGATTCTTGATACAACATTCCCAGTTGTGAATACTACGTTTAATATCAGTAGTCCATTAGTTAATGATATTATCAACTTCACAGGTAATATAACTGATGATGTACAGTTATTGAGTGCTAATATAACTTATAATATAAGCGGTGTATTGACTAAGATTAACTTTAGTTTGTCAGGAACAAGTGCGCAGATACATAATGTTACAAAACTTGATTGTGTTGAGACTTGTGTCATAAACTTTACAATGTATGCTACTGACACAAATAATAATGTAAAGCAGAACTCTACATTGATTGTTGTTGCTGATGTAACAAAGCCTGTTGTGAATACTACGTTTAACATAACATCGCCATTAGTAAATGATGTGATTAACTTCACAGGCAATGTTACTGATGGAAATGGATTGTTATCAGCTAATATAACCTACAATATGAGCGGAGTTATTACTTATGTTAATTTTAGTTTAAGTGGAACTACAGCGCAGGTAAGCAATGTCACAAAAATAACTGGAGTTGCCGGAGATGTAATTAATTTCACAATGTATGCTACCGATACAAATAATAATGTGAAGCAGAATTCTACTTTAATCACAATAGTGGCGGGTACTTGCACTTGTCCTGCCTCTGGCGACTGGGAAATATCAGACGGCAGTATTTGTGAATTGACTACAACATGTGATTTAGGCGCTAATAGGTTAAGAGTTAATAATGGCGGATTAAGGATTTTAGGCGGAGTATTAAGGGCAAGTGGATGCTACATAGACAAATCAGCCAAATTTTTTGTTGACACGCAGGGAGGTTTCGCCTGCAGGAGTTAATTTAAACAATTAAAAATAAAAAACAATTTTAATTTTGACAATATTAATATTAAAAAACTAAATTCAACAAATAAAAACCAAAAAACATATAGAGAACTTTGAATAACCCATTAGTTTTATATATTTGATTCAAAGTTCTCTTAGAGAATTTTGACATAGAGAAAACCCATAAGGTTTTCGAAATTTCGAAAAACAAAGTTTTTCGAGACCAGAAAACTTAAAGTTTTCTTTGTCTGAAAATTTATAATTTTCAGATAATTGATAGTTTTTCAAAATTCTCTACATAAAATATTTCATTGAAAAATGGCAGAGCAAAAAACAGAATTCAAGCTTAATTATTGCGCAATTTACAACTATAGAGTTCAAAATAGTTTCTTTGATTTTAAGAATTTAACTAACTCTTTTGTTGTAAATACTTTAACTAATGCCTGCTTCTTAAAATGCGGGTCTTCTGACCAAATTGGGCACTTATCTAAAGCTAAAGATAATGCTAAGTATTCTGTATCCTCTGGGTCTGGTATGAGTATATTGGATTGTTTAAGAAACAACTCATATCTTGCCAGAGGAAAGGTTTTAATTTTTGCTTTAAGTTTATTCAATAAGAATTCCAAATCACCAGATGGAAGCTTGGAAATAAGCCTGATCCTTGATTGGTGCTCGCCAATCTCCTTATACAGGGCCTCCGGGCAATACAATTCCACAGACTCCAAAAATATTATCTCTTTTGTGACCCCTTTGCCAATTAGGCCGCTAAACAGGATAGTAGCATCAATTACCAATTCCATTTATAGCAGCTCGGGGTGCAATTTCTTAAGCTTCTTGTACATTCCTGCATTTACTTCTTTTGCCATCTGCAGGGCATCTTTCTTTGTAAGCTTGGACCTGGCAACAATTGATTTAAAAATCTTGTACTCTGCTAATTTTTTTGATATTGCACCTCTCGCTATTTCAGACCAATTTAGTTCAGGCACGGAGTCCATCTCTTCTTTTAACTCCCTCGGTATTGCTAATGTTAGTGTCGGCATTTTATATCCTCCACTTGCAGTTAATGCAAGTAATTATGTATATACTGTGCAATTATATAAACCTTTCGCAGTTCCAAATATGGCAGAGGAAAATAAGCTCGAAGCAGCAGAATTTTCCATAATAGGCCAATCAGAACCTACAAATCATTTATGTCAAAAACCGACCCCGAGCTAAAGCACGGGGCGTGTTTTTGAGCATGCTCGGAAATCGCGTGCTTTCCCTACATTAAAAATGATAGGGTGTGCGCAATAGCGATTTCCGAC
>CAYHTH010000091.1:2599-4118 GCA_964359525.1 uncultured Methanosarcinales archaeon
ATAAAGAAAACCTCAAAGGTTTTCGAATGATCGGAAATCTAGGATTTCCGACATAAAGAAAACCTCAAAGGTTTTCGAATGATCGGAAATCTAGGATTTCCGACATATTAAAATGTTAAAAATAATAATATGAAAAAAATAATTTTGGTTGTATGGATTGCAGCATTAATCTCAGTAATACCAATAGCCCTGGCAGGCACTTATGGGAGCTTGCAATTTGGAAGTGGCTCATACGGAATTGGTGAAACGCCGACAGAATCGCAGCAAGCTCCAAGCGGAGGAGGAACAACTGGGGGCGGTGGAGGAGGAACATCTGGCGGCGGAGGAGGCATAGAAGCTGCTACCAATACAGATTTCACAATAGATAAAACCGATTTAAAAATTATTTTAAAGCAGGGAGAAACAAAAAATGAGACAATCAGGCTTAAAAATATCGGGACATCGATATTCGACATTAATTTAAATTTAACATCCATAGCAAAATTCAAACTCTTCCCAGAGGAGAATGAGATTGTAACAACCCTCAGTCCAGACGAAGAAAAGGACATACATATCGTCTATAAGGCCATGCAGGACGAAACTCCGGATATTTATCCTGCCAGGCTTAAGCTTAAAAGCCCATCCAAAGAAAAGGAAATTGCCAATACAATTGAAGTGGATTCTGCAAGAGCATTATTTGATGTAAATGTTAATGTATTGTCAAGTTCAAAGATAATATTTCCCGGGCAGGAAGTATTAATAGAGACAAACTTAATTAATGTCAGGGGATTTGGAAGGGTAGATGTTAAAATTGAGTATGCCATTAAAGACTTGGAGGGAAATATTATATCAACTTCACATGAGACTTTAGCCGCGGAAACCCAAGCCAAATTCACAAGGTCACTATCCACGCCAAGCGACTTAAAGCCCGGCAATTATGTTGCCGCTGCAAAAGTTATTTACGAAGATTCTGTAGGAACGAGCTCTGATTTATTTGAGGTTAAGGCGAAAGAAATAAAACTGTATCCTATAAAATTAACTGATTATAAGGTTATTGCAATAATCGCCGCTGTTATGGTATTGCTCGGCGGTTTTATTTTTGGAGCTTATAAATATGGTTACTTAAAGAAAGACCAGCCAAAAACAGAAGCAGAAGAAACAAAACAAATACATGAAGACATAAAATCAGAAAAACTGCAGAAAGAGCTTGCGGCATTGGAGGAAGCCCATAAATCTGGCTTTATCTCGGAAGAATCCTACCAAGAAAGCAAAAAAAGGGTAGAAGACGCATTAAGCAAATTAAAATAAATTGGTTGTTTAGCTTATAATTGACTAACTATTTTTGAAAGCTTGGTATTTGGATTTAGTAATCACAACGTAGTTGTATATTTCATTGGTTATGGACCCAATAACTCTTTCAGCGTCATCTTCATCCAAATTCTTTGTCATTATGCAATAGAATATTCTTGACTCATTTATGTACATTATGCCGCAGTCGTGAAAAAATTTGTTATCACCATGATAGTTTTCGCCGAATTTA
>CAYHTH010000092.1:0-4067 GCA_964359525.1 uncultured Methanosarcinales archaeon
TTTTTAACATTTCCTGATATGCAGGCATCCATGATTCATAAATCATTATCAGATGCTCGTAGTTTCTTATGACCTTGTAGAATTTTTTTCTTAACTCATTGATTATTTTATTAAATTCTTGGTAGCTCTCAACTGCAAATTCAAATTCCACTTCCCATGGTGCCAGGCTTCTGATATAATATAATGAATTAGGGTGTGTCCTCATCCATTCGAATAAAGATTTTTCATCCTGTTTTGACAATTTTCTGAAATAGATTATTGCCTTGAAGAATTCCAATCCTAATTTGTTGAAATCTACTGCAATTCTGTAATTTAATATTATTTTTTTATCTTCAAGTTTTTTTATCCTTCCTCTCACTATTTCTATAGTTGATTTAGTTCTTCGTGCGAGTTCTGTCAATGGAATCCTTGCGTCATTGGCCAGTATATTCAATATTTTATAATCAAGTTCATCGATTTCGTTATTAACAACATCTCCACCAAATGTTACATATTGTCCATCTGTATCGTTCAAGAAAAATTTTTTATTGAATTGCCAAGTGCCTACCATTGTTCCAAGGACTTTGCTAACAATTAGATGTTCCCATTTTGATAGGAATGAATTAATTTTTTCATAATATTCCGTTATACTTTTTGAGAGCATTGCGAAAACACAATCAAAAACACCATCTGAAATTCCAATCCAATACACATCTTTATTGCTTTTTAATTCTTCAAAGAACTTTTCTCTTTCATCGGGAATATTTTCAAGTTTCAAATAAACTTTAAACATATAATAGCCTAATTTGTTCGGATCAATTGATGTAATAAATCCTTGAATTATACCATTTTTCTGCAGTTGCTGGATTCTGTATTTGACTGCTTCTCGAGATTTGTTTACTTTTTTTGCAAGAATGGAGTTATGTATTCTGCAGTTCTTGTCTAATTCCGCCAATATTTTTCTATCTGTCAAATCTAGTTTGATTTTTTCCATATTATTAACCGATTAATGTTTTTATTTATAAATATTTCTATATTATGGTTAAAAAATGAAAGAAAGTTTGATATACTATCTCAGTCTAGTAGTTATTATTAGGTAGTGACAAATGGCAAAAATAGACTTGATACAACCAAGGCACAATTATGCACCTGTAGCTAGTGAGGAAAAGTTTGGTCATATATACTTGCCAACCTCTCTTTTGACAGCAGGCGCAGTTTTGCAAGACGCTGGAATAGATGTAAATTTGCATGATGAAAATCTTAGTACTAAAGATATTACTTCAAGATATGTTGGAATAAATCTTCTTGGAGCACCTTACATTCCAGAAGCAATAAAGCTGCAAAATCAAATAAGGCAAGAAACCGGAAACGAAACAACTTTTTTCCTAGGTGGCAAAGTAATTGATAGTCTTACTGATGACCAATTCCTTAGATTATTTGGAGATGATTCTTTAAAAGGAAATGACTTAGGGCTAGTCTCTAGAGTTATAGGTGGGAATAAGCAAGTTCAAAGTCCATTGGATGCATCCTTAATTCCGATATACAAAAAAATTCCTGATGAAATAATGAAGGAATACTTATCTCGAGAAATATCATTTTTTGTCTCAAAAGGTTGTAGTTCAGTTTGTGATTTTTGCGCAGCAGATAAAGGAATGCCGGAAACTTACCGAGATCAACATGTATTAAAAAATGATTTAAGCTACTTAGTCGGAAGAGCGAAAGGGTTAGGATTAAACAGTCTTTCAATTTACATGTGCAATCTAGATGTATTCCAGACTCCACAGGAATTAAAAAAATTTGCAACTGCTATCTGTGATATTAAGAAAGAAAATTCGGGATTTGAAATTTACTTGAGAGGCTTGTCCAGAGTAAGCAGCTTCCTTGATACGCGAAAGCCAACAAATCTTATGAACCGTGGCTCAATAGAACGCATAATAGAGGCAGGTTTCCATACAGTTGGCTTTGGAGTTGACGGTGGATCTGCTGAATCGTGGAAGAACAACCATAAAGGTCAGAATGAACAGATGTGCATAGAAGCTATCAGATCTGCAAGAGAAGATTTTGGGCTTACACCTGAAACGCTTATGGTATTTGGTCATGTTAATGTTAGTGCAAATGACCCAAGAGCAGCATATGATTTTGCAAAGGCAATGGTAGATTCTTATGGCGCTATTCCAAGACCGCACGTCTCAAAGTGGAGAATTCCCGGAAATGCTGGATGGGCAGAAACAAATGGAGAATCTGAAAGAGAAATATTTCTCTCGAATCCAGAACTTTTTCAATCTTTGGATTTTACAGCGCTTCCATCAAGACTTACGCATCCAAATCCAGAATTAAGAGTTGAAGCAACAAAATATTTCCTTTTGATGTGCATGCTTCCAGGAAACACCACACAGCCAGTGCTTCCTTTAGAACCAGGAATGAGTATAAAAGATATTGAACATGTAATGATGCACAATCTAAAGAAGTACGACCGATAAAATTTTTATTCTGGAAGAAGGAAAAATTGCATTAAGCGGAGATAAATCTTTGTTGAAGACAAAGAAGGTACAGCATATTTATCTTGGCGGGCATTGAAATTATCAAAAAGCAACATATTTAAACTCTTTATTTATTCTTAAATTTATGCCAAAACACAACGTCTCAAGGACGATGTCCACGCAGCATCCGGACAATGTAGCCACTCCTTTTTTCTCTGACAGCTCCGAGCTTGGAGGGGAAGATGAGATAAAAGAAGTTTTCTACGCTTTCTCGCATATTCATTCAAAAGAGCAGTTATGGGACTGCGAGGGAAAGGAAGTTGATAATTTTGTTGTAAAAAAATTGCTGACAAAGTATGAGCCATATTTCAAAAAACATATCCTGGGAAAAGATGTTTTTCTCACATTGAGGGTTCCGAACCCTTCTGTGGAAAAGAATGAGGCAAAAATTTTGCTGGAAACACTTGAAAGCATTCCAAGAAACTTTGATGCAGCCAAGTTATTTTACAATGAGGATGTTGCGCCTATTTTTGAAATTGCGCTGCCGATGACAACTGACTACCGGGAGCTTACAAGGATCGCAAAGTATTACAAAACTTATGTTGTTGGAAAACAGCACGACAAGCTTGGGGATGACATGACGATAGCGCAGTGGATTGGAAAATTCCAGCCGGAAAATTTGAGGATAATTCCGCTCATTGAGGACAAGGATACAATTCTTAACTGCGACAGAATCGTTGAAGGATTCTTAAATGAAGAAAAAGTTGAGGATTACCAGAGAGTTTGGCTTGCAAGATCTGACCCGGCATTGAATTACGGCAATCTCGCAACAGTTTTGATGCTTAAAGTCGCGTTCCAGAAATTAGGGGAATTACAAGAAGAACTTTCAATTGACATTCTTCCGATTCTTGGATGCGGAAGCGCGCCGTTCAGGGGTAATTTCAAGCCCACAAATGTTAAAAACTGCGTTCAAGGATACCCAAGCGTGCATACTTACACTTTGCAGTCTGCATTCAAGTATGATTATAACATAAAGGAAGTTAATGGTGCAGTTGAGTTCCTGAACAATTCAAAACCCGGCAAGCCGGTTCCTGTTGATGAAAAAAAATGTGTGTCTATAATTGACAAATTAATGGGTGAATACCGCAAACAAGTAAAACTTGTTGTTGAGCACGTAAATAACATTTCTCCTTATATTCCATCAAGAAGAAAAAGAAAACTTCACATTGGATTGTATGGCTATTCAAGAAATGTCGGCGAATTAAAATTGCCGAGAGCAATTACATTCTGCGCAGCGCTTTATTCTTATGGCTTGCCGCCGGAAGTTATGGGGTTGAATGCGCTTGAAGAGAAAGATATGGATTACATCAAAGATATTTATGCCAATTTTGACAATGATTTGAGAGATTCGCTTCAGTATTTGAATATGGATAACTTGAAAATATTTCCGCACGAATTAGCAGAGAAAATAGGAAAAATCAGCAATATGGTTGATTATGAAGTGAATGAAAAGCACAAGAAAGTGACTTCAATAATTGTGGAAGATTTAAAGAGAAAAGATTACAGGCTGTTGATAGAGAATATAACCCGGGCTGGATTTATCAGGGG
>CAYHTH010000093.1:0-4044 GCA_964359525.1 uncultured Methanosarcinales archaeon
TGCCTCGATAAAAAAATGGTTCAGCGGGATAGGGTGGCTTATGATGATTAATGCTTTCATCATCATGGGCATTTATGCAGTTGTGCTGGCGTGGAATATCATCTACATTTTTGTGTCATTCGGGCTTCAGTGGAAAGGCAATGCAAGAGAATATTTTTTAAGCAATGTAGTGCAGGCTTCAGGCGGGTTTAACAGCTTCACAAAATTTTCCCTTCCGGTTTTTATCGCACTCATAATTGTGTGGATTATAATATTTTTTTATGTGCGCAATGGTTTTGACAGCATCAGGAAACATTTTTTAATTGCGACGCCTATTTTTTTAGTTTTGATGTTTTTCTTCCTTTATTACACATTAACCCTTCAAAATGCGCTTAACGGAGTTTATTTTTTCCTGATGCCCGGCTGGGCAAAATTGCTTGACTGGCAGGTTTGGCCCAGCGCATTTTTGCTGGCTGCTTTATCGCTTGGAATTTCTTTCGGCATAATGCCCGCAGTATCCAGAAGAAGCAAAACTGGATTTGCATTTGGGAATTCTTTTTTTGTTATTGTGCTCAAGCTGATGATCAGCATGGTTATTGGGATTATTGTGTTTAGCATTATTGGATTTCTGGGCGCGCGGCAAAACATCGGGATTGAAGGATTGTCATCTTCAGACTATGGATTTCCATTTATAATATTAGCGCAGGCGCTTCCATTTTTTTACAAGCCGTCTTTGTTAAGTATTTTATTTTTCGCCATGTTTTCCATATTGCTTTTGTTCGGCGCATCTTCACTTGCGTATTCGCTTGTGCATATTTTATCCGAGAAATTAAGCACAAAAAGGAGAAATGCGGCGATTGTTGTTGCCGGGTTTGGATTTTTGAGCGGGCTTTTGTTCGTGATAAAGCCCGGGTTGTACATAATGGAAATAATATCCCATTTTGTGATTTATAATATTCTTCTTGCAATACTATTTGAATCTGTTGCCGTCGGGTGGTTTTACAACTCAGAGAAACTGAGCGGGTTTGTGAATAAAAATTCAATCATCAAAATTGGAGGATTGTGGAGATTTTTTATCAGGTTTGTAGTTCCATTGATTGTAATTGCTATTATCGCACTTCAAATAAAATCAGATTTCAGATTGGATTATCATGGTTATCCTTTATGGGCAATTCTTTCATTTGGAATAGGAACTATTGCTGTTCCGATTGTAATTGCATTTTTATTGCCTAAAAAAATTTTGGACAGGAAATGAATATATTTTTATTCTAAATTAGATTATTGCCTGTAATGGACTGGTTTTCAATTATATTGACTGTTGTTGGACTGGCATTATTTGAGATAACAATCAGTATAGATAATGCGATTATAAATGCAGAAGTCCTTTCCACAATGTCCAAAAAAGGGCGAAAATGGTTTCTGTTGTGGGGGATTATAATTGCCGTATTTTTAGTCAGGGGATTGTTGCCTTGGCTAATTGTTTTTGCTTCAAATCCATCACTTGGATTTATAGGCTCTTTTACCGCTTCATTCAGCAATGACCCGCATATAAAGGAGGTTATAGAGCAGAGCGCACCCATCTTATTGGCCGGAGGAGGCACATTTCTGGTGTTTTTATTTTTCCACTGGCTTTTTTTGGAAACGAAGAATTACGGGCTGAGAGGGGAGAAATTTTTTCACAGGCAGGGAGTCTGGTTTTTTGCAGTTGTTTCAGTAATCTTGGCTGTAATTGTGTGGCTTGCAGTCAAAATTAATCCAGTCATGGCTTTTGGCGCTGTTATCGGCTCAACTGCATTTTTTATAACGCATGGATTTAAGGAAAATGCAGAAAAAGCTGAGCAGCAGATGATTGAAGGAAGCGGAAAAATGTCTGATTTAAGCAAAATTTTTTATCTTGAAGTCATAGATGCGACTTTTTCCATTGACGGAATTTTAGGAGCTTTTGCTTTTACGTTCATTTTGCCCATCATTCTGATTGGAAACGGGATTGGCGCAATCGTCGTCCGCCAGCTGACTATAAGCAACATTGAAAGAGTAAAAAAATACAAATATCTGAAAAATGGCGCAATGTATTCGATATTAGCTTTGGGAATGGTTATGCTGCTTGACAGTTTCGGATTGCACATTCCTGAATGGATTTCGCCTGTCCTGACATTTGCAATAATAGGATATTTCTTTTACAAGAGCTACAAGGAAGTTAATAAATAGATAAAATTAAAAAGAAAGGTTTAATAATTCTAATTGAAGGATATTGTTTGATAAAATATCTATTATAGGTCCTTAGGGAGGGAATATCATGTTGCACTTGATATGTGAGTTGTTGCCCTCCACCCACCCGATGCCGTTGAAATATAAAGTGCAAACAGAATGAAAATAAAAATTTAAAAAATATCAAAAAACAAAATCAAAGATGGAAAAACAAATTTTAACAATTGATGAAATGGCTACTTTCTGCAAGAGAAAGGGCTTTGTGTACCCAAGTTCTGAGATTTACGGCGGTTTAGCGGGATTGTATGATTATGGGCATCTCGGTACACTTTTGAAAAAGAATTTTGAGGACTTGTGGAGAGAATATTTTCTGGGATTGGATGATAATTTTTTTGAGATTGAGGCAAGCGAGATAATGCACGAGAATACTTTTATTGCCTCCGGCCATTTGAAGAATTTTGTTGATTTGGCTGCAAAGTGCCCGAAAGGCCATGCTGAAAGAGCTGACCATCTGCTTGAGAGAAAGCTTAAGAAAAAGTTTGAAGGCCTTAGCGCAGAGGAGCTGTTTGAAAAAATAAAGGAAAACAGGATAAAATGCCCGGTTTGCGGAGAGGATATTGAGAAAGTTGAGGTAATGAGTATGATGTTTCCGGTTTCGCCTGGAATCGGGAATGTGACAAAAGCCTATCTTCGCCCGGAAACAGCGCAAAGCCCCTATGTGAATTTTAAGAGGCAGCTGGAAGCCATGAGGAAAAAACTTCCTCTTGGATTAGCTTTGGTCGGAAGAGCTTACAGGAATGAAATTTCTCCCCGTAATTTTATACTTCGCCAGAGAGCTT
Source organism: uncultured Methanosarcinales archaeon (assembly GCA_964359525.1). Classification (GTDB taxonomy): domain Archaea; phylum Nanobdellota; class Nanobdellia; order Woesearchaeales; family GW2011-AR4. The sequence continues at coordinate 3,027 of CAYHTH010000093.1, forward strand.
TTACGCAAGCTGAGCTTCAGATATTTTTTAATCCTAACAAAATAGATGAGCATGAGGATTTTAAGTCTGTGAAAGATTATAAGCTGCATGTGGTTTTTGCTGACAAGAGAGATGCAATCCATAAAATAAATTGCGATGAATTATCTAAAAAACTTCCTAAGTTTTATGTTTATCACATGGCTAAAGTCCAGCAGTTTTATCTTGATGTTTTAGAATTTCCTTCTGACAAATTCCGGCTTTATGAACTAAATGAAAAGGAAAAGGCATTCTACAACAAATACCATTTTGATATTGAAGCTGATTTGGATACAATCGGGTGGACAGAACTCGGGGGAGTGCATTACAGGACTGACCATGACTTGGCGGGCCATCAGGAAGTTTCAAAGCAGAGCATGGAATTCCTTGACGAGGAGACAAAGGAAAGGTTTGTTCCGCATGTTTTGGAATTAAGTTTTGGCGTTGACAGGAACTTTTATTCAATTCTTAATTACTCTTATAACTACGACAAATCGCGGGAAAATATTGTTTTGAAATTGCATCCGAAACTTGCTCCGATAAAACTGGGGGTTTTTCCTCTTGTTTCGAACAAAAAAGAAATTGTGGATTTGGCAAGGAAGGTGCATAATGATTTGAAAAAATGCTGGGGCGCAAGTTTTGATACGGGCGGGTCAATCGGCAGAAGGTATGCGCGAATGGATGAAATCGGAACTCCGCTTTGCATCACTGTGGATTTTGAAAGTTTGGAAGATGATTCTGTAACAATTCGTGAAAGAGATACTACACAGCAAATTCGCGTCGAAATTTCTGAGCTGAAAGATATTGTCAAGAAATTCTTCAAGGGAGAGAGATTTAATAAATTGGGGAAAGTGGTGGAATAGGTTTCTTATTTGTATAACCAATTCAGTACCACTGGACATTCTTGCCTAAACTATTTAAACCATGAACGATTACTTAGCTTATTCTTAACAGTTGTTAAATTCATAATGTTGCAGTAAAAACAAAATCTTTATATATAACC
>CAYHTH010000094.1:0-3980 GCA_964359525.1 uncultured Methanosarcinales archaeon
GGAGGCCAGTATGCCCATCTTATAGCAAGAAGAGTGCGTGATTTAGGCGTTTATTCTGAGGTAAGGTCGTGTGATATTCCTTTAAGGGATATTGGCAAGCTTAAGCCTGAAGGGATTATTCTTTCAGGAGGGCCATCAAGTGTCTATGAGCACAATGCTCCAACAATGGACAGAAAAGTCTTGAATTTAGGAATACCTGTTCTAGGTATTTGTTACGGCGAGCAGTTAATCGGAAAAATTATTGGCGGAACTGTTTTAGGCGGAAAATTAAAGGAATTTGGAAAAAAAGAATTGACAGTCAAGAAAACCGGAAAATTGCTGAAAGGCCTGTCAAAAAAAGAGCAGGTTTGGATGAGCCACGGCGATTTGGTTGAAAAAGTTCCAAAAGATTTTGAAGTTCTGGCATCAACGGACACGTGCCCGATTGCCGCTTTTGAAAACAATGAAAGAAAAATTTATGCAATACAGTTTCACGCAGAAGTTGTCCATACTTTAAGCGGAACCCAAATCCTGAAAAATTTTGCATTTGACATTTGCAAATCAAAAAAAGACTGGGAAATAAAAGATTTGTCAAAGAGGTTAGTTAAGGAAATAAAAAAAGAAATAGGAAACAATTCAGTCATCATGGGCGTTTCAGGAGGAGTTGACAGCACAGTGGCTGCAACTTTGATTCACAAAGCTATCAGCAGCAAATTATACTGCGTTTTTGTCGACCATGGATTGATAAGAAAAAATGAGCTCGAGGAAGTCAGGGATTTCTTCGAGAGAAGGCTGCACTTCAGGCATTTCCACGTTGTTGATGCGTCAAATATTTTTCTTGAAAAATTAAAAGGAATTACCGACCCTGAAGAAAAAAGAAAAATAATTGGCCATACTTTTATTGAGGTATTCCAAAATAAAGTGATTGAATTGGAAAAAAAATACCGTGCCATTAAATTTCTTGGGCAGGGAACAATTTATCCGGACAGGATTGAAAGCGCCCAGCCCAGCAAGTATGCTTCAAAAATCAAGAGCCATCACAATTTAACATTGCCAGAGGGAATGAAATTAAAAATTATTGAGCCATTAAAAGAATTATACAAAGATGAAGTCAGGATACTTGGAAAAGGCCTTGGAATTCCCGGCGACATAATTAACAGGCACCCATTCCCGGGACCCGGTCTTGCAATCAGAATTTTGGGAGAGATCACGGAAGACAGGTTAAAAATTCTTAGAGAAGCAGATTTTATTTTCATTGACGAACTGAAAAAATCCGGCTACTATGATAAAACATGGCAGGCATTTGCCGCTTTGATTCCCGTAAAAACTGTCGGCGTCATGGGAGATGCAAGAACTTATGAATATATAATTTCAATACGAGCCGTGACAAGCTTGGATGCGATGACGGCAGACTGGGCAAAACTTCCAAATGAATTGCTGGAAAAAATCTCAAACAGAATTATAAATGAAGTCAGAGGCGTTAATAGAATTCTTTATGACATCAGCCAGAAACCGCCGGCTACAATTGAGTATGAGTGATTCACTTTTTCCGAAACCTTTATATAATAATGTATTATAACTTATTATAAATCATTATATTTTATTATAAATTAAAGGTGAGAAAATGGTGCAGGCAATAATAGATTTGAGCGAACATCAAAACAGGATTTTAAGCATAATTAAAGGCAAGTACGGATTGAAAAACAAATCTGAGGCCGTGAATATTGCATTAGAGAAATTTGAAGAGAATTTTCTTGAGCCTGAACTTAGGCCAGAATATATTAATAAAATCAAAGGTATAGAGAAAAAGGGAAAGTTCAGCAGATATAAAAGTTTTTCAGCTTTGAAGAAGGATATAGAAAATGCGTGAGTTCTCAATAGAAGAGAATTTAAAGAAAACCCTTGTTAAGCTTTCCAGCCGTGATAAAGAAACTTACAATGCTTTGATGAGCAAAATGGATGAAGTTCTAACTTGTGATGATGTCAACCATTATAAGAACCTGAGGAAGCCGCTTCAGCATCTTAAAAGAGTGCATGTCAAAGGCCCATTTGTTTTGACTTTCAAATATCTAGAATCAGAGGATAAAGTTTTGTTTTATGATTTTGACCATCACGATAATATTTATAGAATTTAAAATTAATCAGCAAGAATAAGTCCTGACCTTGACGCCTTTTTTATAATTATCCCATGCTTTCTTGTACAATTTCTTGCCCCATGGAGTCGGGTACTCGCCGGTAATGCAGGCCGTGCACAAATCTTTTGCTGGCTTGCCGATGCTCCTTACCAATCCCTGAATTGTTTGGTACTCTACTGAATCTGCTCCCAAGTCCTTTGCCATTCTGCCAACAACTTCTTTGGAAACTTCTCCTTTTCTTGGCTCTTTCTCGTATCGTGGAATAATCAATTCCGAAACAGTTGACATGTCAATTCCATAAAAGCAAGGGCCTCTGATGGGTGGGCATGAAACCCTGACATGAACTTCTTTTGCTCCTCCGACTTTTTTAACATAATTAACGAGCTGTTTTGTAGTCGAGCCGCGGACAATGCTGTCATCAACCAAAATAACTTTTTTGTCATTTAATATTTCTCTAAGTGCGGTATACTTGCTTTGAACCCTATCCTCCCGGCCAGCACCTTCAATGAAAGTTCTGCCGACAAACCTGTTCCTTATTAAGCCCTCTGCTGCAGGAACTTTTAATTCATACGCCATTGCATCGCCTGCTGCTTTTGCAGTGTCCGGCACCGGAACAACAACATAATCTTTATCATTTACTTTTTCAGTTTCCTGTTTCGCAAGCTCTTTTCCGAGATTTGTTCTTGTTATATAGACAGACTGCCCGTCAAGAACAGAGCTTACATTTGCGAAATATACCCATTCAAACATGCAGTGCGCTCTTTTCGGGCTTTCCGCATATTTTACTACCTTAATGTTGCCGTCTTTTATATAAATTAAATGACCAGGAGGAAGATGCTTATATTCCGTAACACCGCAGTTGATTAAAGCATTTGACTCAGAAGCAGCAAGGAACATGTCACCTTTCCAGCCATAAACAAGCGGCCGGAATCCGTAAGGGTCCCGAAGAATGATCATTTCGCCGAAGGCGTTGATGAAAGCGATGTTAAAACACCCGTCAATCTTCTGCGCCAGCCTTGTGAAAACTTTGACCAGATTTGGCCTGCTTGAACCTTTGAGCTCTAGGGAAATATAATGCATCAGAATTTCCGTGTCTGTGTCGTGAATAATATGGTAATCAGATTTCTCCATCAGGTTTTTTTTAAGCTCTGCATAGTTTGCAAGGTTGCCGTTAAAACAGAAAGAAAACCATTTCCATTTTCTTCCATGATGCCTTTCAAATGGCTGTGCCAGGCTTCTATCTTCACTGCCTGAAGTTGCATATCTTACATGCCCAATTCCCTTGTTGCCGGCATATCTCTTAAAAATGTCTAAAGACTGCTGCCTGTCGCTTGTCTTAAAAACTTCATTTACGGGACCAAGGTCCTTGTAAGTGTCAAGAACCTGCATTCTTTGAGGATTAAAAGTCGTGACACCGGCGCTTAACTGTCCGCGATTTTGCTGGTTGAGAAGAAGCTTATACAGGTAGAATAGGGCCCGGTTGGAGGAGTCGCCATTTGGCTTGATGTAGACGGCAGCTATGCCGCATTGGTGCTTTGCCTCAGACATAAAACCCCCGTAATAGACTTGTTGAAGTCACTTCTTATATAAAGTTTTCGCATTTTATCCAAAAGTTTATAATTTATATAAAAATCACCGATTTGTTAGAACTCTTCCCTTGACCAGGCTAGGCTTAAACCTAAAAGAAAAGATGATTCAGCATCTTAAATTATAGCTTCCCATTTTTCATTTGGACTCTAGATCTGTGGTTTCATCCACAAAGAAGCTAAATTCTTCATCTTCCCATTCATCCATCATTTTGCTCCAATCCACAAACTTATTTAAATCTCTCCTGTTCATTTTATCCTCTTTCCCAGCTTCTTAAAA
>CAYHTH010000095.1:0-2325 GCA_964359525.1 uncultured Methanosarcinales archaeon
GCACGTAAGCTTGCGGAGCTTGAAACCGGAGTTCAAATCTTCGCACGGGCATTTTGTTTGTCAAATTAAAATATAAACATTTCTTCTTTTGAGAATCTCAGTTTTGGGGTTGACTTGTCGCTGGCATATCCTATCGGGCACAATGCCGTTGGCACAATATTGGTCGGCAGCTTAAGTATTTTTGAATACTCTTTTGGGTCAAATCCCTCCATCGGGCACGAATCGAATCCAAGAGATTTTGCGCCGTTTAGGGCATTTCCAAGCGCAAGGTACAATTGCCTCTGCGCCCATGACAATTTCTGCTCTTCTGTCAGGTTTTTTTCAAAGCCTCTCATCATTTCTATATATGTTTTGATGCCTTCGGGGCTTGCGCCGGCGCTTATCATGCTGCTTTCAAGATGTTCTATCTTTTGTTTTATATTCCTGTCAGCGCAAAATACCAGAAGGTGCGAGCACGAAGTTATCTGCGGCTGGTTCCATGAAACTGCTTTCAGTTTTTCTTTAGTTTCAGCATCGCTTACTATTTTTATAGCCCATGGCTGTATGTTAAATGAGGAAGGTGCATATCTTATTATTTCCAGTAATTTGTTAACCTTTGCCTGCGGCAGCTCCTTTCCGTCAAAAAGTTTTGTGGCATACCTTTTTTGCACTATCTCATTAAACTCCATTTTAGCACCTTCATTCCCTATGTTTTATTTATTCTTTGTCGAATATAGCCTCAAACTTTTCCCTAAGCTCCTCTTTTCTCTTTTCAGCTCCTGCCATGTCTTTGTACTCTTCCATCATTGCATCGACAAACAAATCAGCAACCTGGTCAAGCTTCTTGCCTTTGACAGCTTCGAGTTTTTTCTTCATCTTTTCCTTGATAAGCTCCATCTTTGCGCTGTGTGCAAGCCACATCATCATGTCCGTCTTGTCATAGCTTTTTTCACAGCAGCTGCTTTCACCTGAACAGCCGCATTTTTCCTCGGCTTCATTTGAGCAGCATCCACTACTTCCCGATTCACAACAGTTTTCTTCCATTCCATTGCCTCCGTAATTATAGATATAGATACGCAAAAAATTAAAAATAAAATTTAATTGCTATTGATTTTTTATTAACAGCATCCTTTGCCTTTTCCGAACATCTTTATTGCCTCCGTTTTTTAAAATGTTTAAGATATGGTATCGGATATGCGATACTGATATATAAAACTATCGGTCATACGATATCCATCAATATGGTATTAGGGAAAATTATATATACTCCCGCCGTTATTGGGGAATCATGGAGAAATGCTGCTGTGATATGAGGGGTTTTCTTAGTTTTACAGTTTTGAGAATGATAGCCAAGAAGCAGATGTCCGGCGAAGAAATACGGAAGGAGATAATGAAAAGGAAAGGCTCAAAGCCAAGCCCCGGCACAATTTATCCGGTTCTGAAGTTTCTCAATGAAAGCGGCTTCATAAATGAAATCAAGAGCAACAGCAAGATGAAAAAATATAAAATAACGCAGTCCGGCCGGAAAGAGCTGAAATTGGCCACAAAAAAGTTCTGCCAGATATTTTATGACATGAAAGGGGAATTCAGAAAACAGTAATCTAAAAGGTTTTAAATTGCATTTGCTTTCTTTTAGGAAATGACCAAATACAAATTGGTATGCTTCGATGTTGACGGAACTTTAATAGACAATGTTACATTCTCCTGGCAGGTTTTTCATGATTACTTCCAGACAGACAAGCACAGGAGAGACGATGCAAAAAGAAAATTCTTTGACGGAAAGATAACTTACATGCAGTGGGCAGAGCATGACATAAATTTATGGCGCGAAAAGAATGTCAAAAAAGAAGATTTCTTCAGGGCTTTAACTGGTCTGCGCCTGATGGAAGGGGCTATTGACACGCTGGAAGAGCTCAAGAAACACAACATAAAACTGGCGATAATCTCAGGCTCCCTCAATGTGCTGTTGGACAAATTTATTCCAAATTACCGCGATTTTTTTGATGATGTATTTTTGAGCAAGATTTATTTTGATGAACATGGGAACATAGAAAAAGTCGAAGCAACAGAATACGACATGGATGGCAAAGTGCTTGCACTTAGAAAAATAGCTGAAAGGGAAGGATTAAGCTTGAAAGAATGCGTTTTTGTCGGAGACTATCTTAACGACATAAAAATAATCAGAGAAGCAGGCCTCGGCATAGCGTTCAACTGCGAGCATGATGAGGTAAAAAGAGCGGCTGACGTTGTTATCGAGAAAAAAGATTTAAGGGAAATTCTGAAGCATATTTTATAAATTTTTAATAGATTTTAGTGCTTCATTCAGGATTTTCTTATTGTCATAAT
>CAYHTH010000095.1:2425-3977 GCA_964359525.1 uncultured Methanosarcinales archaeon
TATAAATTTTTAATAGATTTTAGTGCTTCATTCAGGATTTTCTTATTGTCATAATCATTCATTATTTTTTCAAATTTATTTTTGTCATATTTTTTTAATTTTTTTATTGTTAAAATCAATATAGGCATTGTTCTTATTATATTGTCCACAATTGTTATAGTTGCTTTTTGCGCTGTTCTAGATAAGGGATTCAAATCAACTGTAATGACTTTCTTTCCATTTTTTATTAATGCTTCTGTTCTGTCGCCGTCTTCAAGAGGAACAAAAACAACATCAGCTTTCATAATCCCATTCGGATTCACATATTTTCTGTTGGAACCAAGAAACTTTATTTTATGATGATTATCCGGCAATAGGATATTTTTTGCACCGTGTTTTTCAAGGTGATTTTTTATTTTCAGTTCCCTCTGTTTTGAAGAATGAAAAACGTTAACTTCCAGAGGAGCATAAATTAATTTTGACAATTCAACTAGTTCTTTTGGGACTAAAACTGCAGTATTTCCGTTTACAGAAATAACAGGATGCTTAGCATTTAATAATAGCGCAGCCGCAGCTTCAATTGATTTCTTGGCAAACTTATTTGTTTTTTCTCCGATAAGATAATCAAAAGATTCCCCCCTTCCTTGGGCAATCAAGCCATGAATCGAAGTAACTCCCTTTCTTACCCCGTTGGCTATCAAATCTCTGGTCTTTAATGATTTATATCTTGGATGAGATTTTGGCAGTTTCATAGTAAGTGTGCGCCTTCGTTTGAAATCCTGAATTTCAGTGCTCCTTTAAAGCTTTTGTCGCTGAAAACAGCATTTCCAAGCATTATCATGGATGCATTTCCATTATTTTTTTCTATTTTATTTATTGTTTCAATTGTCTGCCTGTCTTTCAGCAGTCCGCTCTTTAATGAAAAATCTTTTGATATTTCTACTATGTCTTTTAATTTAATATTATTATTTGATTTTAACAATCCTTTAATTTTTTTTAATGATTCGTCGGCAGCATTGTTTATTTTATTTTTGATTTTAATGTTTGTTATTATTGATTTGGTTGAAATTTTGCTGAAATACCTGCAATAGGCATTTATATTATTCAATGGAATATTTATTATTTCAAAACTTGAGCTCGGCTTTAGTTTCAGGCAAAATCCACCATAAAACTGGTTTACAACATCCCCTAGACCAGTCCTGTTTTCAGCATCTGCAGTATGAGCAGTAATTCCAAGCTCCCTTTTGGTTTTTTTGAGATTCAATAATTTATTTATTGCATAAGCGCTTGCCAAAGCGCTTGCCCCGCTCAGCCCAAAGCCGCATCCAAGAGGCAGTTTTGTTTTGATGTAAATCCTTATTTTTTGCTTTGTAAGTTTTTTCATAACACTTTTTACAGCCGGGAAATTTATCGATTCATTATTAAAAACAATTTTATTTCTTTTTGACTTTTTAGCTTCAACAATAACTCCTTCGTTTAATGTAAATCCAACTCCATAAGAGCCCATCCATCTTGGATTCTTGTGGCTATATATTTTGAAAATACAGCTTATGTTTGCAGGCGCGAATGCTTT
>CAYHTH010000096.1:0-3905 GCA_964359525.1 uncultured Methanosarcinales archaeon
AATTTCTTCTTTTTGCTCCATAATAAGAAATTACTTTTAATTTGTTTATAAAGATTTTGAATTTATTTTAGTTCTTTAAATCCTGCTCAATCAAATATTTTGCATTTTCCTTTGAGCAAGCCCTGACGAATCTCTTGATTTTTTCATCAGACAAAACGAATGAGACCTTATAGAGCCGTCTTTCTACTTCTGACATGAAATTGTTTAGGTCCATTTTATTGATAGAAATTTTTTCTCGAAACGGGGAAAAATTGTCGTCAAAATATCAGAAAGCTCTTTGGAAATATGTTCTTGTTAATTCTTCATGAAATTCCCTTGATGAACTTAAGGTTGCTTGTTCTCCAGGATTATTTCGCATGTGTCTTACCATTCCGACTCCAACTTCATATACTTTAGGTTTGGGTTCCGATGACGGAGCCAACAATGCATAGGTTAGAGCCATTAATATGTAGGAGTTTATTTGTTTTGGTGCCCTCTGGACAAGTTGTGGATTCCTTAGCATATCAACCGTTTTAAGAAATGCGTCACCTTCAACAAAGCAATATAGAAAATTAAATGCAGGGAGGTGCTCTTTAAGATATCTGTCTAAGTGTTCCATATCTACTCCCATTCCTCTTGCTATTTCTTGAACTTCTGGGTCTAAAAAGTAGGTTAGCTGATGCTCTTTTGTAACCATTGCTGCAAGCCTGTTTTTCAAGGGACCTGATGAATTCAACCTAGATTCCAAATCAAGTAATCTTCTTACCTCTCTTCTTTGGGAAAATCTTCTATGTAACTCTACCGTTTCTGTTTGCAATGCATGAATTATCTCATGAACATCCCCTATTGCAGATAAGGCAGGTCTATTCGGATCAAATGATGGGCAGAAATATTGTGCAAGTTTTCCATCTTCATCAGACCAAACAAATCCCCCATTCCCGTCTGCTCTTTTATATGAACCCTTTAGTCCCATTTTAGAGATAAGCTCCTCAGCAGAGGGAATATTAAGATGAAGTTGCACAATATTTAACGCAAATGAAATTGAAGATAGTGGATCATGAGGCTTAAACGGGGCAGGTATGCCCATATCTAAAATTTCTATAGCTGCCTTGAGGCTGTCTCTTCCTTCGTTACTTAGTGATTTAATATCACCAGTTTCTCTTAAGCTCTCCAAGGATGCCCTATATGTTGCTAACCATTCAGCAAATTCTCTTGGTTGGTCCCTTAAATCTGGAGAAATCATATCAAAGTGTTGTAAGGTTTCTGAAGCCAGAGACTTATAGCCCAAAGTTATGATTGTTTGAATGTCTTGCATACAATTCCTAATAGTATATTACTTATAAGCTTTTCTATTTTGTTTCTATTGTTAAGTAGTAATTTTATTATTTATAAGTGCTAAAATTGTCTCTCTAAGATAGAAGCCTTCCACATACTCGGCTAGCGAGTTGCGGCTGACTAAAATTTTCCCCTGCTGTACAGAGATGTCTTTCTTCACATTAACTATTATAAAAATTTTAATATATCACCTAGCACAGTTAAGTTTAAAAAGTTGCAAATTCACTGTTTTATTATGCCTGAAAAAGAGAAAGAAAGCAATAAGCCAGTTCTGAAGGAAAAAACCGAAGATATTTCTGCAAAAAAAGAAGACAAGAAAGAAACAGATTCTAAAAAGGATTCGGAAGACAAAAAGACTCCTAAAACTGCTCTTGAAGAAGAAACTCAAAAAATTCTTGAAATGTCTGAAATCAGCCTGTGGCTCGATAACTACGATGACATTTTCTCTGACTTTGATCCTAGGCCTTACTCTTTGCGCTCATTGTCTGACGACTTTTTGTTTGAAGCAAAAAAAGCAAGCAGGGATAAGGACGCAAACAGGCTTGAATTGAGGTTCCTGATTTTACAGGAGCATAGAGATCCAAAAGTAGAGGCAACAATAAAGAAAAGATTAAGGGACCATTTTACAAAGCACTCAAACCAGCTTAAGAAAGACATGACTGAGGTAAGAAACCAGGCGATTATAGCCCTGCTTCTGGGTGTAACGCTTATGCTCGTCGCTTCTTACCTGGATTCATTGAATCTTAATTTTTTTGCCGCAAGATTCCTGTTCGTTCTGCTTGAGCCTACGGGATGGTTTTTAACATGGTTCGCGCTGGACAGGATTTTCTATTCATCAGAATTGAAAAAAGCGGAATATGAATTTTACAAGAAAATGGTTAAGTGTGAGATAATGTTTATATCATATTAATTATTTTGTTTCATTCACTTTTATTATATGCCATCCGAACTGGGTTTTGACCGGCTTTGAAATTTCTCCAACTTTTAATGAGAAAGCTGCGTTTTCAAACTCTTTTACCATCCGGTCTCTGCCGAACCATCCAAGGCTGCCTCCTTTTTTGGCAGAAGGGCAGATTGAAATATTTCGTGCGACATCTTCAAAATTCTTGCCGTGAGTTACATCGTACAAGGCAACATTTGCTTCCTGTTCTGACCTAACAAGAATGTGGGATGCGTTTATTTTGTTTGGCATTTTATGCAAGAATGGGGCAGACTTTTTATTTTTATTGTTGTACCGCTCTTTTTTCAGCAGGCACTTTTGCTTCCCATGTTCTTAATTCAGTTCTTAACAGGAGCAGAATAATTGCGCCCAGTACCATCAAAACTCCATTCAGTAAAACTGCATCTGCAGAGCCAATCAGGTGCGCAACGTAACCGATGAATAATGACGCAAAGGGCTGAACTCCAAACGCAACGATGAACAGCGCGCTTAAAACTCTAGCTCTCATGTGGGACGGCGCCGTAACCTGTATCATCCCGTTGGTCGTGGCAAATAGTATCGGTATAAATAATGCCGAGAAAAACAGGCAAACCATTGAAATATATTGGTTTCTCGACAGCGCAAAAATAACCATCCAGAATCCGTCCCATAAAACTGCAATTGCGCACAGGAATCCTACCCTCTTAATTTTATGGCTCATCGGCACAATTATTGTAGAGCCGATGAGTGCGCCTGCGCCTGAGGCGCCCATCAAAAATCCTAAGACTTCTGCCTTGCCGTGCAATACATCGGTGGCAATTGCCGGCATGATCTGCATTATGGAAAATCCAAAAAAGGTTAATATCGAAGTTAAAATCATTAAGTCCATTATTATTGGATTATTCCTAACAAACTTAAGGCCGTCAACAAAATCTGTCAGTGGCTTTCCTTTATGCGGATGTATCACCTGGCTTGATTTGATTGCAACCAGGCTTGCAATGACAGCTATGAAGCTTATTCCGTTAATCCAGAAGGCAGGCGCAACTCCAAAAATCCCAATAGTCCATCCTGCAAGAGCCGGCCCAATCATCCTGCTTATCTGAACAATTGAACTGTTTATCACAACTGCTTTTCTGACATTTTCCATGCCTGACAAGTCACCGATAAAGGCCTGCTGGGCAGGAAGATCTAAAGTACTGACAATTCCCAGCAGCACTGCCAAAATGTAAATATGCCACACCTGTATCAAATTTGCCTGCACCAAAATTGCAAACATTATCGCAAGTATCATGGAAGTGATTTGTGTCCAGATTAACAACTGCCTTCTGTTTATCCTGTCTGCCCATACACCTGCAAACGGGCCGATAAGCAAAAATGGAATAAACCCCAGCATTGCAACGATTCCCAACTGCAGTTCAGAATTCGTCAGCGTCCAAATAACCCAAGCCTGCGCAGTCGCCTGCATCCACGTTCCAAGCATTGAAATGGTCTGCCCACCTATGTAAATCCTGAAATCTTTTTGCTTTAACGGGCTGTAGCCTTCAATTAAAGTTTTAATTGCTTTTTTCATTTATTGCAAGAAATAATTTAATATATTTAAGGTTAATGAATGAAAATATGGGGCTGCCGTGATTCGAACACGGGCCACGTGGCTTCCCGGAAATAAGTTCGC
>CAYHTH010000097.1:0-3869 GCA_964359525.1 uncultured Methanosarcinales archaeon
TCTTCCTCAACACTAAGCTCTTCATCAACGCTTTCTTTTTTTGGAGGAATATTTGTCATTATCGGGGAAGCAGATTCGCTTAAAGCATCGGCTTTTCCGACAACTTCAATTTTTCCCATTCTGCCTGTCGTCAGCTGAATCTCGCCTTGCCATTCATTGACATAGCCATTAGTCAGATGAACTTTATCACCAGATGTGACCTTATCAATGTCTTCATTCCACAATGTAAGCTTCACATCGCCAGTTTCATCTTTTGCGATTGCAGTCGCAACTTTTCCCGGCTTTCCGAATTTCTGGAATTCTCTGGGCGCGCCTACATCAATCACATCAACAACTACATCAACATTGCCCATCTTTGGTTTTAAGTCTTTTATTTGCACTTTATAGATAAATTATATGGGAGAATATATAAATTTATTGTTGGTTTTAATATCAAAAATAAAAAGAAATAAATAAAAATTGTTGGATAACATAGAATTTACTGCTGTTCCGCTTGCTCTTTTTTCTTCTTTGCCATAAAGACACCTCTCAACTTTAGTTTTATCGCCGGCTTTGTCTGCAAAAATATTTCGATTTAAATGCCTTGCGAAAAAGCTCGTAAGAATTAATTTTTTGGAATATTGAAAGGAAATAGTTTACGAGTGAAATAAGAAATTCGTTTACCATATGGAAAATAATAAACACAAACTTTAAATAATTTCAATCCGACAAAATTCTCAATGATTTTCTGATTCTAATCAGTATTCCACTGGACAAAAAAGCACTGGACATCTCCGCGTATAATATTTAAAGGACAGAATTTCTTTATTAAAAAATGGAATTTGATAAAAACCTTGCAGCAATTCATGGTTATCTTTGCTCTGACGGCTATGTAATCAAGAATCCAGAAAGTCAGAAGCATAAGTATTATCACATTGGATTAAGAAATATAGATAGTACTCTTCTTAAAGATTTTCAAGGAAAATTTGAAGTAGTTTTTGGCGTAAAGCCAATAATAACAAATGAAGGAAGGTGCAGGATACAAAATAAGGAGATTTACGAGCAATTAACTAAAGAATTTTCATACTATTCCTATGAATGGAAATTACCGGAATTAAATAAAGAAAATCTAAGATATTGGCTGAGGGCATTTTTTGACTGCGAAGGGTGGGTTGAAAATCAGCCAGCAAAAAGTAGATTAATCGGAGCAGATTGTTGTAATGAATCTGGATTGTTAAGTATCCAAGAAGCGTTAAAGAGGTTTGACATTTCCTCGTCCATAAATAAAAGGAATGGAAGGACTATTTGGCGACTTGCAATCTGTGATTTAGTCAATTTAAAAAAATTTCAAAAAAATATTGGTTTTTTACAGCCTAATAAAGGTCAGAAATTAACAGAAGCATTAAACTCTTACAAAAATTATTCTTGGGATGTACCAAAAAATAAAGGAGATTTGCTTAAGTTCATAGCTGAAAAAGGAAAAATTAGAAAGTCAAGAGAAGAAATAAGATTTATATCAATCAGAAAAGAAAATCTTAAAAATTTAAGGAAAGCTTTAAAAGACTACAACATAAACTCAAATATATTTGGACCGTGGAAGAATAACACAGGTTCTCTGTATTATTGTTTAATCATTAAAAATATTAGTGAGGTATTAAATGGAACAGAACTTCGAGAAACCCAAGGAGATAAATAAAATAAGCGAAACTATCTGGGAAATACCAACTTCTTTTAAGAAAGGAATGCTGGTACCAGCTAGAATTTACGCAACTAAAAAACTCCTTGATGGAATGGATGCAGGCGTCTTTAATCAGGTTACGAATGTTGCTTGCCTGCCTGGAATACAAAAATACAGTTTCTGCATGCCAGATGGGCACTGGGGATTCTAAGTAAGAACTTCTTATTTAGCCCTTGACGGTTTCCCCATCGGTGGTGTTGCAGCATTTGACTCAGATATAGGAATAATTTCCCCAGGCGGAATTGGATTTGACATAAACTGCGGAATGAGGTTAGTTACAACTAATTTAACTTTCAAAGAAGTTCAGCCAAAATTAAAAGAATTAGTTGACACAATGTTCAAGACTGTTCCTTCTGGTGTCGGTTCAAGAGGATTTGTCAGCGCAACAAAACCACAATTCACGGAAATAATGTCCAACGGCTCAAAGTGGTGCGTCGAAAATGGGCTTGGATGGAAAGAAGATTTGGAAAGGACTGAAGGATATGGAAAAATCGACTGGGCTGACCCGGAAAAAGTAAGCTCAAAAGCATTAGAGCGGGGAATAAAACAATTGGGAACTTTAGGTTCCGGGAATCATTATCTTGAGATACAAGTCGCAAAAGCAGAAAATGTTTTTGACAAGGAAATTGCAAAAAGATTTGGGATTCATACTCCTGAGCAGGTTGTTGTCATGGTTCACTGCGGCTCGAGGGGATTTGGTCACCAGATCGGAACAGATTACTTAAGGATATTTGAAGAGGCAATGAAAAAATACAACATAGAGGTTTATGACCGGGAATTAGCTTGCGCCCCTTTCCAAAGCAATGAAGGCCAGGATTATTACAAGGCAATGGCTTGCGCAGCAAACATGGCCTTCGCAAATCGCCAGGTTATTTTGCATAGAATAAGAGAAGGATTTTCAAAAGTTTTCCAGACAGATGCAGAAAAATTAGACATGCACATGGTTTATGATGTTGCACATAATATTGCAAAACTTGAGGAGCATGTTGTTGATGGAAAAAAGAAAAAACTGATTGTGCACAGAAAAGGCTCGACAAGGGCATTTCCCCCAAATCATCCCGAACTCGCAAGATTATACAAAGACACCGGACAGCCGGTCATCATCGGCGGTTCAATGGAAACTGGAAGCTTTTTGCTTGTTGGAACACAAAAAGCAATGGATGAAACTTTCGGCTCCACAGCTCACGGCTCTGGAAGAACAATGTCAAGAGCAGCCGCAAAGCATCAGGTCAGGGGCGAGCAGTTGCAGAAAGACATGGAAAAAAGGGGAATTTATGTCAAAGCAACTTCAATGCCGGGCTTGGCTGAAGAAGCCGGATTTGCATATAAGGATATTAATGATGTTATTGATGCAGTTTCAAAAGCGGGAATTTCAAAGCCAGTAATTTCGCTCAAGCCCGTGGGGAATATAAAGGGTTAGCAAAAATTTTTATTTGTTGTTTGAAATTCTTTTGCACATTAAAAATTCTTGGAACAATCAGAGACCTAACAGTATCTTGTTCTGAAAGATAATAGAAAAGTATTTATTCAATATCATAAATTGAATAATATGCCATACGCTGTAGCACACGTCATTCTAACAATAGTTATTGCCGATATTTATAGGGATTACTTTGCCAAGAAAAGATTTCCCATGGTTTATGTATTGATTGCCGGGATTGCCGGATTGCTTCCAGATGCTGATATTCCTACCAGCTGGATTTTTAATTTCGTTTTTGGAACTGAGTACAACTTTCATAGGATTTACACCCACTCATTGTTTTATGCAATTATATTTTTCCTGATTGCAATGGTAGTGTCTTCTTTTGCAAAAGAGAAATATAAATTTTTAAAATGGAATGTGCCAAAACAGGCTATTGTAATGTTCTTTCTTGCAATCTCATTTGGATGGTTTATGCATATAGCCCTTGACTGCACAATTTCAGCTGACGGCTATCTTAATTTGATATCTTCAGTTCCATTAACATTCTGCCCACACTCATGGAGCAATGATACCGTAGTAGGATTTGACGCAATCATACTTATTTTATGGCTGATCCACGAGCAATGGAAGCATGACATCAAGGATTATATATAGTGTTGGAAGTAAATGATTAAGCAATATTGCTCCAACACTATGTCAAAAATTCCAAGTTACGAATGCATAATGGAA
>CAYHTH010000098.1:0-3805 GCA_964359525.1 uncultured Methanosarcinales archaeon
CTGACTTTCATGCCCCTGAATTTGAGTTATTAGCTTAAAAATCTTTTGGTTTCAAGCCCGCCAAACAGAAATTGCCAAAAACACACCACACTAAAGGCATAAGATGTGTGCCACTGCGATTTCCTGCAGGTCACTGTGCTGGTGGCGGAATAACGGGCAGATTAAAAGGCGGAGGCGGATTTTTTTTCTTGTTTTTTTTGATTTTGTAGATAATCGGCGGAACAACAAATAATAACACAAATAAAACTCCAATAATTATAATCACTTTCTTGTCTGAAAAATCCAGCTTTGGCTTTGGCAGATTTAATTTCTCTTCTGTAACTTGGGTTGACGGAGTTTTAGGCGGAGGAGGAGCGGATTGCTGCGTTTGCTGTGATGAAACAGATGAATTCTGATTTTGCTGAGTTGCGGCTTGTGTTTGTGCAGTTGATGTTGTCAAGTTAGTTGATAAGACAGAATTGTTTGCTCCATTTTTTTGCTTTATCCTGACTTCTATGGATTTATTTAATGTTCTTTGAATATTGTTAAGAGTGTAATCCACTTCAAGACTGACTTTAAGATAATCCCTCGGGTAACCTGCATCCGGGAGCGCGAAAGTATTGCTTATGATTGAATAAGATTCGTTCGGCCCGAGCTGCTTAAGATTTTGTGCAACGTCGGCAACATAAGGAATGGATAATTTTGCCTGTATATCCTGCAATGTATAAATTGCGCTTGGATTTGTAAGCTTTGCCGAAACTATGAATTTCTGTCCCGGAGAAATCTCGCCATATTCTGAAACTAAATCAATGACGGGAGCTGGATCCAGCACGCTGATGTAAGTGACATTTTCTATTGTGTCCCGCATATTTTTGATTGTGTAAGTGAATTTCTTGCTGATTGAAAAATTTCCTCCTGAAGTTGGCTTAAGGTATATTGAAAAGTTAACAACATTTCCAGGCTGCATCCTTGCGCTATAAGTCAGTTCATCATAGCTTTTGGATATCTCAGCAGTCTTTTTAACCACAACAAAATTACTTGAAATAGGAATGCTCATTGAAACGTCCAAGCTCTGGTCAGAATTTATATTTGACAAAGACAGGTTGATGTAAAACGGCTTGTCCATTTCGCTTTTGGAATCAGATGATTCATCAATATGAAGCTGTTTTGGAAGAACGGTAATTGAAAGAGTGTCAGTTGAAATTGTTTCGGTATTAAACCCGTTGTAGTAGCTCAAATTTCCCACGATAGCCTTAACTCCGGATTGTTCAGGCGCAAACAATGTTGCTGTGCATGTTTGAGTGTATCTGGATTGCAAAGAGCCGCTCCATTTCATAACAGTGCCATCAAGGTTGCATCCGGTAACGTTTATGATGGTAAAGGGGTAGAAGTCTTCAACATAACTTATTTTTGATACATCCAAATCAGTGGGGTTGCTAATGCTAATTTTTATTGAAGTTGACTCTTTTTGCAATAAGGTATTGGGTGATGCGGTGCTTGTTGCTGACAAGCTACCAGTCTCCTTGTAAATGTCGGCATTGACTTTGTAATATGTCACATAGGTTGTAATGTTCCTGTCATAGTAATCAGCGCTGTTGATGCAGACTTTGAACACGCCGTTTGATTTGCATTCGCCATTTTGTATAATCATGTTAATTGTAGGAGTCATAACAAATGTCTGATTGCCGTCTGCATCATATGTAAACCTAAAAGTGCCTTCTGCCAGTTTAAGGTAACTGTCAGTTATCACATTATCAGAAAAAATTTTGCTTTCAGCAAAAGCTATCGGAATAATGATAAGAATTACAGGCAAAATCATCAAACTCTTTTTCATAATTAAACAACTTGTCCCTATATATTTAAAATTAACTACTCAAACACTTTCTGCCAGTTCATGTATATATTATTGGCAACTTCAGTTATATCCATTTCCTTGAGTTCAGCAACCTTCGCATAGCTTTCAATCACGTAAGCCGGCTCATTCATTTGATCCTTGTAGGGGCTTAAGTACGGGCTGTCGGTCTCACAGAATAACTGGGTGATTGGAGCAAGTTTTATATTTTCCTGGAATTGAAATGCCCTTACAACAACTGTAGGAATTGTTAAAAACCACCCATTATCGACTATTTTTTTGACTAAGGATTTTTTTCCTGAGAAACAATGCATTATGATTTTTTTGTTTTTTGAAGATTCAAGCATCTCAATGCATTTTTGCTCTGCTTTTCTTGAATGAATTACAATTGGCTTGTTTAATTCTTCTGACAATTGAATCATTTTCTGGAAGTCTTCTATTTGCTGCTGACTTTCGCCGGCAACAAAATCCAATCCGACTTCGCTTATTGCTGCAATGTGATTTTTATTTTTTTTAATAAAATTAATTTCTTCACCAATATCAAAATCTTCAATTTTTATTGGATAATCTCCGGATTCTATCTCGTTTTTTAATGCATCTCTGGGATAGATTCCCATTCCGCATTCAACAATATCATATTTCTTAGAAAGCTCTAAGCAGATTCTATTTGTTTCTGGATTAATTCCATTGGTAATGATGTGCCTTAATCCTGCATTTTTGGCTCTCTTCACTATTTCATCTATTTTGCTGATTAATAATTGATGGTCCAAATGAGAATGCACATCTATTAAAAGGCTCATTTTGTTATCTAATTTTGAATAGTTTAAATAATTATTGCAAACTAAAGATTTATAAGATAAGGTTTATTTTATCTCTACAAATATCAAAATGAAACCAGTAAACCACGTCAAGATTGACAAAACTCTTACAGTCAATGAGCTTGTTAAGAGAATGAATAATGCCGGAGTTCTTGGAGTTGGAAGGCTAGGCAAGGCTGTTAACATCTGCGAAGAGATGATTAAGGACAAAGAATGCAAAGTTTTTCTTGGATTGGCGGGGCCTTTAGTTCCCGGAGGAATGAGGGAGATAATTATTGACCTGATTGAAAACAAGTGGGTTGATGTTGTTGTAACAACAGGAGCAACTCTGACTCATGATTTAGGAGAAGCACTTGGATACAGACATTATCAGGGAAGTGCTGAAGTTAATGACGAAGAACTGCACAAAAAAGGATTTGACAGGGTCTATGAATCTTTGATGCCGAACAAGATTTATGAAGGGATGGAAGATTTTATTGCCAAGAATTTTGACAATCTAAAAAATAAAAAATCAATAAAAGATTTCTTGTGGGAGCTTGGAAGATTAACTCCAAAAAGGTCCATATGCAAAGCCTGCTTTGAGAATAAAATTCCATTATTTTGCCCGGCAATTTCAGATTCCGGAATTGGCTTGATGATATGGGGGCATTTGGCCCGAAATAAAGAAGTTGAGACAAGGGCTTTTGAGGATTTGAAGGAAATAATTGACATTGCATGGACATCAAAGAAAGCCGGAGTCATTTATTTTGGCGGCGGAGTTCCAAAAAATTACATACAGCAGGCAATGCAGCTTGCTCCCAGAATGGCTTTGTACGGAGTCCAGGTTACAATGGACAGGCCTGAGCCCGGAGGAAGTTCCGGAGCAGAATTAAGGGAAGGAATCTCATGGGGCAAGATGAACCCGAAAGCAAAATTTGTTGACTTAATCTGTGATGCAACGATTGCGATGCCAATTATTTATGCTGCGCTGAAAGAAAGAATAAAATAAAAAATAATTCAATAAATAAATTAAAATTCTTAAAAATGAAATCAATCCAGCAAATCAAATCAATGAAAAGCAGGCAGAAAATTGCCATGCTTACTGCCTATGATTTTCCGACGGCAAAATTAATGGATGGAATCGTGGATATAATTCTTGTCGGAGACTCTTTGGGAA
>CAYHTH010000099.1:0-3758 GCA_964359525.1 uncultured Methanosarcinales archaeon
CTACATAGAATGCGCCATGATTAATGGAAAATATAAAATGTATTTTTGCGAACAGCAAAAACAAGAAACCAATGAAAACTATCAGTGCATTTGCTTTCCTGCTTTGCAGATAGTTTCTAAGATAGAAAAATGAAATGTAAATCAAAAGAATAGACGAAATTATATAAAAGAAATACAGTTTGGTTGAGCTGGCTAGGAGAGTGCCTACTGCTATTGCAACAAATAAAAAGTATGCTTTCAAATCTTTTATTCTTAATGTCATGTAAGCAAGCGTCACAAGCCCGACCGTGAAAAAGAGCATGTGCGCATATATTCCTGCAATGTTTAAGGTGTGCATTGAGGACATGGTTTGCATATTGCATCCTCCTGCCATTGAATAGCCTGATGCAAAATTTAAAACGGATTGTATAAAATAAGAGGCTGAAATCATTAAGAAAGAAATTCCAAACAACTTTGATTGCCTTTGGCTCGATATTTGGTAAATCTTCAATGCATAAGCTCCGACAAGAAGCGTTATTGCAAAAAACAGCATCTCGAGCAGAACATTGTACCCAAAAAACCAGTGCGGCACTGTGGCGTAGTTCATCATGCTTCTTGCTCTTGATTTGCCCTTTTTAAACTTTATGAAGGATAAATCAGGATTTTTCCTTAAGAAGTGATTTATAAGTGCTGTGACTAATAAATCCATTTTGGAGGTAATAATCATGAAAAAACAAGGAAAAAATTCAATTAATTGGATTGTGCTTGCAGTTGCTGCCGTAGCGTTGCTTTCTTTAGTTACAATTGTTTATGCTCAGGAAAACAACAATAAAAACCATGTGTCAGACAATAACATGATGGACATGATGGGTGGCAAAGGCATGGATGCAATGCACAAGCAGATGACAAAGAATCTTGATCCAGAGCTAAGAAATCAAATGGATAAGATGCATGAAGCGTGCAAGAAAGAAATGAAAGAAGGCAATGAAGATGCTTCAGATGAACCGGAAATAGGCATGATGTAAAATCACATAATTTTGGTTTTCATGCGGCAAAATGGAAAATGAGACATTCGGATGGGCATTGGGAGCAATAATCTTGTTGCTGCTGTTGGGCGGCATATTTATTGGCCATGGCAGCATGGGGCTTGGCATGAATATAGGCTTTGTGGTGATGACAATTTTTTGGCTCGCGGCCATATGGTTTGTAGCCCAGGCAATTACAGAAAGAAAAGATGACCCAAAAAAGATCTTAAAAAAAAGATATGCAAAAGGCGAAATAAGCAAAAAGGAATTCGAGCGGATTAAAGTTTATATAGGCATGTCAAAGGAATGAAACCTAAAGAAATTTTTGAAAAACTGAAGCACAATCATTACATTATGATATTGATTTGCATAATACCTATACTAATCCTGTTTGTAGGCAGTTATGTGTTTGGGTGGAAAAGCAACAATCTGCTTATACTTGCTTTTCTCGCAGCGTGCATGTTCGGACATATGCTAATGATGAAAAATCACAATCATTAGAGAAAATTAAAATGAAAATGAGGTGAAATCATGGGAAAAGGAAAATCAAAAGGATGCTGTTAATTTAAACTAACCAAATTTTTTATTTTTTATAATAGTAAATTGAGAATCTAAAATGGAATATGCAAACTTTAAGCTAGAAATCCCAAATACGTGCATGTGCGGCAAAGATTGCTCTTGCAAAAAATGCAGGAGCGGTCATTTTGATTTGAAAATAAGCAACTATGTAAAAGGAGATTTAGACGAAAAATGAGCAATAATGGAATTAGCGGGACAAAGGAAATGGCAAAGACTGCATTTTTTGTTTTGTTTATTTTTGGACTGTCATATTTTACAATCCTTTCAGCAACAAACCATAAATCAAGGCTCCTATCTTTCATAGCCACCATTATTATCACAGTTCTTCTTTTTATTTATACTCAGAAATATCTGGTGAGGTGTAGTGGCAAGCTCATGCACAAAAACTATTAATGGTGAAAATGGAGAGATGACAATTCATATATGCACGATGATAAATTCATGCGAGTGCAATAAAAATTGCAATTGCAAAAAGAAAATAATTCAGGGTGATTAAATGGAAGAAAACACATTTCGAATAAGGAAAAAGTATGTTTATGCATCATTGATACTAGTAATTCTGCTCGGAGGAGTTTTTATGTATTCGCTTGGAGCCAAAAATAACCAGGCCCCTGCAAGAACTCAAGCAACTGGAATGGTAAATGGAAACCCAAGCAGTGATTCAATGGCAGACCATCATAAGCCTGTTCAAGGACAATCAAGCGGATTTTTTGAATCTGCTGTAGGAAAACAGGCTCCGGATTTTGAGCTGCAGGACATCGAGGGAAGCGCTGTCAAATTGAGTGACTACAAAGGAAAAAATGTTGTTTTATTCTTTAATGAAGGAAGCATGTGCTACCCAGCGTGCTGGAACCAGATATCTGCTCTTGCAACAGACGAGAGATTTAATAAAGATGATGTAGTTGCTCTCTCCATTGTTGTTGATACAAGGTCACAGTGGCAGCAAATACTGCAAAAAGTCCCTCAAATGTCAAAATCAAAAATTCTTTTTGACACTGCCAAAAAGGCTTCATCGGATTATGATGTGCTCTTCCTCGCATCTTCAATGCATAAAGGTTCTTATCCAGGGCATACTTATTTTGTCATCGATAAAGAAGGCATAATACGCTACACTAAAGATGATCCATTAATGGCAATAAGAAACAACGAGCTTGCTGCAGAGTTAGAGAAGCTTTGAGGTGCATAAAGTGGAATTTATGTTTATAATAGCCTCTCTTGTTACAGCATTTGTTGCAGGACTAGCAGCCCTTTTCGCCCCATGTTGCATTACTGTACTGCTGCCAACTTATCTTGGCTCAATATTCAGGCAGAAAAGAACAGTCGTTGCAATGACGCTTGTTTTCTTTTTAGGATTGCTTGCTGTATTCCTTCCGCTTGGATTGGGATTTGCCAGTATCGGAACTTTATTCAGCAAAAACCATGACTGGATTTTCATAATTGGGGGAACATTCTTGCTGTTCCTTGGAGCTTCAATATTACTCGGATTACATTTTTCAATCCCGTTCACAAAACATCCGAAAACAAAAATAAAAGGAGCGGGCTCTGTTTTCATTCTTGGAATTTTTTCAGCTTTTGCGACACTATGCTGTGCCCCTGTTCTTGCGGGAGTGCTTGCTTTGTCAATTTTACCTGGCTCAATTTTTTGGGGAGCAATGTATGCTCTCGCTTATGTTGCAGGCATGATTGCCCCTTTGCTGCTTATCGCAATGTTCCTTGACAAATCAGATTTTGCAAAAAAGTTTGAGATATTCGGCAAAAGATTATCTTATAAAATTGCTGGAAGAGAAATTAATATATCAATAGCCGAGCTGATTTCAGGGGCAATGTTTTTGCTGATTGGGGTGCTCATAATTTATCTTGCAAAAGCAGGCAAAATTGCCATGGGAAATAGCGCATTCCAGACTTCTGTAAACATTTTTATGAGCAGGCTGACTGATTCAATCAATAGTTTTCTTGCAATGGTTTCTTTATGGATATGGGCGGTATCTGCAATCATTTTATTGGCAGCAATTATTTATTATTATAAAAAATATAAGGCCGCTAAGAAGTAAGTGAGCTAATCCAAAGGATACCTTATAAAATCATTCCGCCTTTTCAGATACGGCTCTATTTAACATTTGTTTTTAACATTTCCTGATATGCAGGCATCCATGATTCATAAATCATTATCAGATG
>CAYHTH010000100.1:0-3739 GCA_964359525.1 uncultured Methanosarcinales archaeon
TAATACTTGCTTTCCAATTGCAATTTTGGATAAATTCCCAGTGATTTGAATTCGTCAAGCATCAGCTTGAAAGCATAGCTTATCTCGATGTCATTGACTTCAGTATTCTCGCCGCAAATTGGGCAGTAAGATTTGTTTTTGTAGTTGTCTTTTATTGCAATTATTCCGCAGCTCTCGCAAACTGGAACTATCGTCCTGTCGCTGTCAAATCTTTCTTTCAGCAATAATGATGCGCCGTGGGCAACGAAAGTATCCTTCTCCATTTCTCCCAATCTTAATCCGCCTTCTTTTGCTCTTCCTTCGGTTGGCTGCCTTGTCAATAACTGGATTGGGCCACGGGCCCTTGAGTGAATTTTATTTGCAACCATGTGTTTCAATTTTAGATAATACATATTGCCGATGAATATTTTTGCTTGTAATTGTTCTCCAGTTTGCCCATTGTACATTGTCTCCACTCCGCTCTCCCTGAATCCTAAGGATAGTAATTCTTTTCTCAATCTCTCTTCCGGCTCTGCGTCAAAAGTTGTTCCGTTGATGTATCGCCCGGCCAATGCGCCGACTTTTCCCGCAACCATTTCTATCAAATGCGCGATTGTCATTCTTGATGGAATACCATGAGGCGAGAATATCAAATCCGGAATAATTCCTTTTGCCGAGAACGGAACGTCGCCCTGCGGCACTATCAATCCGACAATTCCTTTTTGCCCGTGCCTGCTTGTAAATTTGTCTCCTATTTCAGGAACTCTCTCATCTCTTATTCTGACTTGGATTAATTTATTTCCTTCCTCATTTTCTGTGACTAAAACAAAATCAATTACTCCTTCTTCTCCGTGCTTCAGGTTTATTGAGCTTTCCCTTCTTGTGCTCGACGCTAATGAATATTCTTCCATTGAGCTCAGGAATCTTGGCGGGGAAGTTTTTCCGATAACAACATCTCCTTCCTTGACTTTTGCTTCCGGATAAATAATTCCATCATCTTCCAATAGCCTGTAATCCTTTTCTGTCTTGTATCCCTTGACATCTTTATCAGGAATGCTGATTTGGTCAATCAATCCGCCGGCATATCTCAATTCTTCTGCAATGCTAGGCCTGTAATAAGTGGACCTTCCAAAGCCTCTTTCAATTGAGCCTTTGTTTAATATGATTGCATCCTCCATGTTGTATCCTTTGTAGCTCATGATTGCAACTACAATGTTTTGTCCTGCTGGATGTTTAGCGTAATCTGAGATATCGTGCATTATTGTGCTGACAACTGGCAATTGTGCATAATGGAGGATGTTTACATCCATATCCATTCTTACTGTAAAATTAGAAGCATAGAATCCAAGCGCCTGCTTCTGGTTCTTAGCGCCTGCATTTAATCTTGTTGACTGGTTAAAGTTTCCGTAAGGGACAAGCGATGCGCAATAGCCCAGCATTGCCAGAGGTGTAATTTCAAGATGTGTATGTTCCGGAGACAATTCACTCTCAAAAAATGCAACAAGTGTATTTTCCTCTTCAGCAGCATCAAGATATTCAATGATGCCCTGCTTAACCAAATCAGACCAGGAAATTTCATTTTTCTCAAGCTGTTTAATGTGCTTCTCTGTCAATAAAGGAACTCCATCCTTTACAATTATCAATGGCCTTCTCGACCTTCCTTTTGATGACTCCAGCTGAACTTCATTGGATTGCTCTTTATAGTAAACATTAAGCTTTTCCGAAATCGATCCCCGCCTTCTCTCTTCTCTTATTTTCTGCACAAATTCAATAGGGTTGTCAACAGTTCCCACAAATTTGCTGTTCAGGTATACTTCTGCCATTTTTGTTTTTTTAATTTAATTTTTTATTTTGATTTTTATTTTTTTATTCAGTGCCATTAATGGCACCTTTTTGATAAAACTTTTTCGCAAAAAGTTTTTCGTCATCAAGGGGCGAAACCCTTGTTTTATTTAATTAATTTTAAATTCATTGTCTTCAAGGTTTTCAAAATCTCGTCTTCGTTTGATTCGCCGGAAATAGTGCAAAGCAATGCAAGATTTTTTCTTAATCCTATGTTGGTGCCTTCTGGAGTTTCTATCGGGCACAATCTTCCGAGATGTGTTGAGTGCAGCTCCCTTGCCTCGAAATTTTCCTGCGAAGCGCTTAACGGGCTGACTACCCTCTGCAAATGTGATAATGTTTCCAGATAATTCAGCCTCTGGATTCTCTGGCTTATTCCTTTTCTGCCGCCGACCCAGACTCCGGTTGCCATTGAAGAATAAATTCTCTGAGTTAGCAATTTATCCCGAATAATGACTTTTATTGAAGGGAATTTCCCCCTCTTGACAATTCGCTGGAAGTTATACAATAAATCTCCGATCAAAACTTTTAGATTTAGCCTTATCAAGTCAGCAAGCAAGTCGCCGCTCATCTTTAATCTCTTGTTCATGTAATGATCCTTGTCATCTGCATCTAATTCACCGATTGATGCCCGTATATATTTCTTCAGCATCTTGCAAAGATTGTAGGCCTTGGTGATTCTGTCTTCCTGCTTGATTCCGAGGTGAGGAAGCAAATATTTGTCGAGAATTTCTTTCATCCTCTCAATTCTTATTTCTTTTGATTGTGTGATTCCAATTTTTTTTGCAATGTAGTCAAGCGCTTCTTCTTCATTCTTTATGCTTACAAACTCAAGTAAGTTAATTATGACTTCATCAAACTGCCTTTCTGATGAAATGACCCTTGTAATCTCTTCATCTTTCAATAATCCAAGCGCTTTTATCGCAACGATTATGGGGATTCTCTTGACCCTTGTGAATGTAAGATAAAACAGCCCGTCCTTCATCTTTTCAACTGTATGGGGAATCTTAAAAGAGCCGTATTCTGAAAATAATTTTCCCACAACCTCGCTTGGGCCTGTTGCATCTTTTTCTATCAAAAATCTGTTTGCTGCCAGATCTTCAATTGTAATAAGAACTTTTTCTGTTCCGTTGATTATGAAATATCCTCCGGGCTCGTCGGGGTCTTCTCCCTTCGCAATCAATTCATCCCGGTTTAATTTGTGAAGATGGCAATATTTGCTTTTCAGCATAATTGGAAGGTTTCCAATCTGGGTATCAAAAGATTCTCTTTGAACACCATTAATGTGTGCGCTCACTGTTATCCACGTCGGAGCAGAATAAGTTATTTTTCGAAGCCTTGCTTCCATTGGGTAAATGTTTCGGGAAGAACCGTCAGCTTCAATCATCTTTGGCTTTTCAACCCAGACTTTATCGAGCCTGATTTTGAACTCGTCGATGTTGTGCGGGATGATTGTCGGAATAATTTCCCGGTTTTCCTCAATAATAGTGTTAAGCTCTTTCTCGATGAAATTGTTAAAAGAATCTATGTCCGAATCTACGAAGCTCTGCTCTTCAAAATATTTTTGTATGAGCGTCTTGCCGTATTTATACATCAACTACCACCCTGTAAAAATATGATTCTCCGGCTGTCGCGCTTTTTCTTATGATTTTAATGACATCGCCCGGCTTTGGCTCCAGCTCTTTTATAGCGGAGTCTGTCTTGAGCATCTTGGGCATCTCTTTAGAAGTTACGCGGTACTTTTCAAAAAGCTGTGCCTTTTCCTTTTCGCTAATCTTGACGTGCTTCGGAGTCAGTATGTGTTTATCAACCTTGAATTTTTGCTTTTTCATGTCGTAATCTTTCCTTATTTCCTGTTTTTTGGAATAGTGGGCCGGACGAGATTCGGACTCGCGACCACCTGATTAAAAGTTTCACC
>CAYHTH010000101.1:0-3723 GCA_964359525.1 uncultured Methanosarcinales archaeon
CACAAGCCCCAGCCGCATCCTGGGCAGTGAAGGCAGCCTTCTTTCAATTCTACTGCCGTTCCGCACTCCGGGCAGTTCTTGATTGTAGCTTTGGTCATGGGCTTGTTGTGTTCGCCGTTAGCATACATTAGTCCGCTTCCGGATTCTTTTACAGCCTGTTTTGTTTGCTTAGCTTCCATTTTGATTTCCTCCTTATGCTCCTTAGCTTTTGGCGCTACAAGAACCTGATCCTTGATGCTGGAGTCCCTAAAAACTGTTACATCCTTGCATCCAAGCTTGTAAGCCAATATATATGATTCCCTCATGTGCTCAACTGTCGCATCAGCAGGGAAATTATTAGTTTTCGAAATGCTGGAGTCCACCCATTTCTGGAAAGCTGCGAGCGCCCTTATGTGGTCCTCGGGAGTTATGTCCATTGCCGTGACCATGGCCTTCCTTATCTTTTCAGGAATATACTCAATATTCTGCAAGCTTCCTTTGTGTTGATTGACATCTTCCAGCAGCTTTTCATTGAACAACCCTTCTTCCCTCAAAACCTTTTCGGCTGCAGGGTCTATATAATAGAAGCTTCCAACTTTGACGTTCTTCTCAAACACGATGGAATAAACTGGCTCCATTCCAGATGAGCAGCCGGCTATCATTGAGATGCTTCCGGTTGGTGCAATTATAGTCGTATATCCATTCCTTATTCCATATTTTTTAATGTCCTGGCTGATTTTGTCCCAGTTGAAGCCGTTCAATGAGCCATCTTCAGGCCCCCTGATTGGAACTCTTCCCTGCTTGTAGAAGCTCTTGTCATAATATGGGAGATTTCCTCTTGTCTGCGCTAATTTTATGCTTTCAACTTTGCTCCAGTAAGCTATGAATTCCATCAGCTTCTGCATGAACTGCCTTCCTTCTTCTGAATTGTAAGGAAGCCTTACTTCATACAGCAAGTTTGCAACTCCCATTACTCCCAGGCCGATTTTCCTTGTGTTTAAGCTCATTTCCTCAATCGCCTTTAATGGGAAATTGTTCACATCAATAACATTATCCAGGAATCTTGTGCAGCTCATTGTAACTTCTTTCAGAGCTTCCCAATCAACTGTTGTTTCTCCAGTTTCTTCATCTTTTCTGGCAAATGACCAAACATTGATTGAGCCAAGATTGCACGGCTCGTTTGGATAAAGAAGAACTTCGCCGCAATTATGCACAACCATCCCATTGGCTATGAACGAATGCGTTGTTGGTTCCGTTAGATCATACACTTCTTTTTTACCAACGTAATCTACTGATTTAACTACATCCAAGAAATGCTCTTCATAAAATTCGAATTTACTTAATTTAATTGCCTTTTCCTTAAATTTAGTGTGCAAAAACCCTACTTTTGCTAAAAATCTCGGAACATTTTCTTTGCTTATGTTTAGCTCATAATTCTTTCCTGATGTAGCATAAATTACAAGCTCGCCCTTGCTGTTTGTGTATTTGAACTCCTTAGGCTTTGTAAATCTATTATACATAGAACTCCTTATGCCAAGATTAAGCAATAGAAGTTGCACATCCTTTAACAATTTAATCGAGCTTGAGTTCAACCTAATATAATTCCTGCTTTTTTTGCTTATCCCTATTGTACCATCAGCAGCAAATAAACCCTGCAAGAAACCGACAACTGCTTCTTCGGTGGCAGTAAATAAAGACGAAGGCACACATCTTTCTTCAGTCACGCCAATTTTTTTGAAATAGTCAATTACATACCTGCTTGCAGACCTTATCTGAACGCATCCATTTTCATAATTTCGTTCCTGAATAGCCCTATTACAATAGCTTTCAAATATGGGTTTTATTAAGTCCTTAATTTCTCTATCTTCTGGCGCAAATACTAACCCCATAGAGTTGTATCTTTCACTCAGCCAGCCATCTCCAGTCAGCCAACCTAATACTAGTCCGAGTTCTTTGCTCCATTCACGAGGTAGATTTAATGTATAAGTTCTGCCGTTGTCCCCGTTTATTTTGTTATTGACTTCAAACGTAAGTTTAGGATTTAAATTAAAACAACCTTGGCCGGATTGCAGCAGCACACAATCTTCTGTAGTAAGATTGATTATCTCTTTCCAACCATTGTCAGTCAGAACTTTATGGTCAGCAGTTGCAGTAACTTCATAACCTGATTTTGTAGTTAGCCTGTATGTATCTTTAACTCCAGTCTTTACAACTTGAAGAGCTTGAACTTTTTTGCATCCTTTTTGCAGCATCAATAAGTTCGTGCCTTGTGATTGTGTTCTTGTGTCAACAACAATATCTTTTGTTTTTATCGAATCTATCCTTTCCAATCCATTTTCTGTCGATATTAATGTGTCCCCCGTAACACATGGGTTTGTTGTAACAATCGGCCCAAGATGCTCATAGAATGGGTTGTAATCATTCACCTTGTCAAAGAAAATTACACCAGGCTCTGCAGATTCCCATGCCTGATAAACTATTTTGTCAAACAAAGCTCTCGGATTTACAGTTCTGACAACAGTTCCGTCTTTTGGATTGATTAACGGATAAGGCGTGTTTTCTTCATAGTGCTTCCAGAAATCCGGCATTATCAAAACGCTTATGTTGAAGTTTCTCAATCCTTTGTTGCCGCCTTTTGCTATTATGAACTTCTCAATGTCAGGGTGGTTGGAGTTAAGAATGCCCATATTGGCCCCTCTTCTGATGCCGCCTTGCTTTATAACTTCAGTCATTGTATCAAACAGCCTCATGAAACTTATTGGCCCGCTTGCTACACCCCCGGTTGAGCTTACGAAATCTCCTTCCGGCCTTAGTTTTGAGAAATTATAACCCATCCCCCCTCCTGCTTTAAAAACGATTGCTGTGTTTTTCAAAGTCTCCATTATGCCGTCAATTGAATCCGGAACGTCCAAAGCGAAGCATGCGCTTCCCATCCCCAGTGGATTTCCAAAATTTGCAATTGCCGGGGTGTTTGGCATGAATAATTTGCGAGTCATTAGAGTGAATAACTCATCAATATTCTGCT
This sequence comes from uncultured Methanosarcinales archaeon, assembly GCA_964359525.1. Lineage (GTDB taxonomy): Archaea > Nanobdellota > Nanobdellia > Woesearchaeales > GW2011-AR4. The sequence goes on from CAYHTH010000101.1 coordinate 3,005, forward strand.
CGTAGATATCTAAATCTCCTTTCTTAATCATGTCAAAGAACTTGCCCCATGTGACTTTCATCTGCTTGTTCCTGTTGAATCTGTCATACATCCTTTTCAAAGCTTCTAAGTGATATCTGTTCAGCTTGTATTTTCCAAATCCATGCTGGTCTTCATGTACAGCAGGCTTAAAATCTTCAACCATATTGACCGGCTGCTTTGAATTTATGTCAAAAATTCTTGTGTCATACATCACATCAGGCAAAGCTGCATGAACCGCGACTCTTATGAACAACTGTTTAGGGGTTTCTATCAATTTGCCCGTTGCATCTTTCCTTAAGTATCTTGCCTTCAGAACCCTTAAAGCATTGACATCAAATCTTTTGTCTACCTCGTCCACATCCTCCTTTTCAAGAACAATTTGTTTTTCTTTTCTGATGGCAGCTCTTTCCTGCCTGTAAAGAATGTAAGCCTTTGCGGTTGCAGCATGGCCGTGCTCAATCAAAACCTTTTCAACTGCATCCTGAATTTCTTCAACTGAAGGTGTTGTTATGCCTAGGCTTTCCAGCTCTTTGATTACGTTGTCGCTTAGCAGCTTAGCTGCGCTCCTGTCCTTGCCGCCAACTGACTGGGCTGCCTTGAATATAGCTGTTGTTATCTTGTTCTGGTCGAACAAAACTACTGTCCCATCACGCTTCTTCATCCTAGAAATTTTTGTTTCCATAACGCCAAACCTCTTC
>CAYHTH010000102.1:0-3691 GCA_964359525.1 uncultured Methanosarcinales archaeon
TGTTCAAAGCCCATTTGAAAGGATTTAAAATAAAAGAAATCCCAATCACATTTGTAAACAGGACAAAAGGAAAATCAAAGCTCGGAATCAGCCAACTCATCATGGCTTATTTAATGGTTTTAAAATTAAAAACATTGTCAATGCTGGATAAATTATAACAAAGTATTTTTAACGATGAATATTTACCTTAAATTTATAAATAAGGGGGTATTGCAGAAAAAGCAAGGCATAAACATAATCCCAAAATGAAAATAATTGTAACAGGAGGAGCAGGTTTTATAGGTTCTCATGTTGCTGAGCACTATGCAAAGCAGGGAAATGATGTAATTGTTGTAGACAACCTTTCCAGGAACAGACTCCTGAAGAAAAACGGAAATAATTTTAAGTACAATTGGAATTATTTGAAAAAATTCAAAAACGTAAGGCTTGTAAAAGCTGATGCGAACAATACAAAGATTTTACTTAATGAAACAAATGGCGCAGATGTCATAGTGCATGCTGCTGCCCAGACTGCTGTCACAACTTCCCTAATGAATCCAAGGGAAGACTTCATCAACAATGCTTTTACAACCTTCAATGCCCTTGAAGCCGCCAGAAAAAACGATGTCAAATTTTTCATATACTGCTCATCAAACAAGGTTTATGGAGAGAATGTCAATAGGATTGCGATAAAAGAGCTTAAAAAAAGATACGCTTTCACGGGAAAATATGCAAATGGCGTTGACGAGACGCTTTCTGTTGATTTGTGCGAACACTCCCCTTATGGATGCTCAAAACTAGCGTCGGATATTTATGCCCAGGATTATGGGCATGTATACGGCATAAAAACAGGCGTATTCAGGATGTCATGCATTTATGGCCCAAGGCAGTTTGGCGTTGAGGATCAGGGCTGGGTTGCATGGTTTACAATTGCAACACTACTCAATAAGCCGATTACAATCTATGGGGATGGAAAGCAGATAAGAGATGTATTGTTCGTCACAGATGTTGTTTCTGCCTACGATGCTTTTATAAAAAAATCAAAGACATCCGGAGTTTTTAACCTTGGCGGCGGACCTAAATTCAGCATGTCGCTGCTTGAGCTTCTTGACATGCTTAAAAAATTAACTGGAAAAAGCAGCAAAATAAGTTTTGATAAACCTAGAGCTTCTGACCAGAAAGTTTACGTTTCAGACATATCAAAGGCTAGAAAATTGCTAAACTGGACACCAAAAATAAGCTCAAGAGAAGGATTAAAGATTCTTGTAAATTGGGTTAAAGATAATGCAAAGCTTTTTGGCTAGGTGGCACTATGTATTCTTTGGTTATACCTGCGCACAATGAAGCCGAAAATCTTCCAAAGCTGCTTGAAAAATCCTTCTCTGTGCTTAAAAAAACAAAAGAAAAGTTTGAGATTATTGTAGTTAACGACAACAGCACAGATAACTCTGATGAAGTTCTTAAAAAATTGAATGAAAAAATAAAAAGGTTGAGAATTGTTACCAGAACAAAAAATCCTGGAGCAGGCTATGCAATAAGGGAAGGTCTAAGCAAAGTAAGAGGGGATATAATAATAACAATGGACGGTGACTTGTCACATGACCCTGCTGAAATAGTGAATTTTTTGAAGTTTTTAAAGGATTATGATATGGTATGCGGCTCCAGGTATGTAAAAGGCGGAAAAGCTGAAATGGATTACAGCAGGATTTTAGTGAGCGGCTTATTCAACTTTGTATTCAGGAAGCTCTTAGGCATTCCAGTTAAGGATTTCACATCAGGCTTTAGGGTTTTCAAAGCAAAAATAATAGACAAAATCGAGCTAAAAAGCAAAAAATTCGGCATTTTCATAGAGATTTCGTTAAAGGCGCATCTCGCTGGGTTTAAGTTAACAGAAATTCCTATAATTTATCACTATAGAGGTTTCGGAAAATCAAACCTTAATTACTTCAAGCAGGGTCCTGAATACATTAAAGTAGCCCTTGAAGCTTTAAAGACCAAGCTGACCAGGCAGTTATGATTAAAAGATTGAGAAGTCCTAGATTTAGTACAAAGCATTTGCAACTGTATTTGCCAGCTTTATGTCTATTGGAAATTGGTACAGGTTGTACTTAAATCTGACTTTTGCAATTGGCTGGTACATATTGAAAAGCAATTTCAAGTATGCCCTAGATATTTTGTACTTTATGTTCTTGTTTGCAAAATTTGACGTAAATGCCAGGTTCTTTATCATCCTTATTCTTCGCTCGTCCAGCCATTTGTAATGCAGGTAAGCGTTATTGTAATCAAAAGTCTCCCAGTCCTCCAGCTTTTTTGGTTCGTAGACGCCATATTGCTTTGCTATTTCCCACAATTCAACACCGGGATATGCAGTGTAAATAAAGAATGGAGTGTATGCATTTTTGTTATCTTTTACCAATTGCAATGCCAGCTTAACAGATTGCATTAATTCTTCCTCTGTCTCGGAAGGGTAACCAACTATGAAAGTATATTTTGTTTTAAATGAGTACTTTCCCATTTTTTTATTAATGTCAATAATCTCCTGCACAGTCACTCCTTTTTTTATCATTTTTAATATGCGGTCGCTTCCTGACTCAATTCCAGAGTCCATGTTTACACAGCCTGCCTTCGCCATGTCCCTCAAAAAATTGTCATCCAGAAGCTTCAAAGAGTCCAGCCTTATTCCGTTTAAGCCCCATTTAATATCCAGATTTTCATTCAGGATAGCATAAACAATATCTTTGAACCTTTTTAGATTAGTTGCAAAATTGTCGTCTTCGAAGAATATTGTCTTAACGCCGAATTTATCAACCACATTTTTAATAATTTCCATGGTCCTTTTTACAGAATATCCTCTCCAGGTATTGCCGTACATTTTTGTATCATAGCAGAAATTGCATTTAAAAGGACAGCCCCTGCTCGTATTTAATGTTATCGAGCCATGCCTATTTTCCAAGTCAAACCCATAATAATTCTTAACGTCTATTAACTCGTATGGCAAATCAGGCAAAGAATCTAGGTCCTGTATCAATGGCCTTGCAGGATTTCTATAAATTTTCCCATTTTTATCTTTGTAGGCTATTCCAAGCACGTCCTTGAGCGGCTTATTTGACTCTAATGTTTTTATAAGGTCTAGGAATGTCAAGTCGCCTTCGTCTATGACAACTATGTCAATGTTTTCATTCTCTAAAGTCTGCTCAGGCATGAAAGTAGTGTGTATGCCACCCCAGATAACCGGTATGTCCTTGTTGTGCTGCTTGACAAATCTAGAGGCCTCTAGCGCATACTTTATCTGAATGCCTGTCATTGATGTAGTAGCCACAAATAATGGGTTTTTATCAAGATGCTTTTTCAAAGAAGCTCTCCAGTCTTTTTCCAGTCTTAAGTCAAGAATTTGCACATTATAGCCTTCCTTTTTAGGCAAAGCTGCCATTGTGAGCAATCCGTCCGGTGACCTTATGCCTAAGTTCTCCCACATTCCGGCTTTTGGCTGCACCAAAAGAATCTCCCTGCTCATTTATAGTTTCACCTGTGCATCTCAGTTATTTTAGCTTATATAAAAAGGTTTTGAAAATTAACAATAGTTAACTTTTATAAGAGTTTATATAAAGTAATGTTAACTTATAGACTAAAGCTAAATTTTTACTGCTAACTCCCAACTGATTTAAATATAAACATATATTTCGATTGAAAAAATGAAAATAGCAATATTAAC
>CAYHTH010000103.1:0-3666 GCA_964359525.1 uncultured Methanosarcinales archaeon
CAAAGTGTTCCATGAGAGGTTTGTATCAATATTCATATTTAAAGCTTTTGGTATTGTTATATGTTTAATTATATATCTTCAAGTATATACATTCTTGATTTTATATATGAAAATAATTATTTGTTTAATTCATTTATAATACTTTCGCCTTAATTTTCTTTATAGTGAATTATAATTTTGGTTAGATTTGTGAAATAATTTTTGTTTATGCTCATAGCATCGAAGAAAACTATTTATAATACGGCGAAAACCAGCATCTCATGCCTCAAACAATCTCATTATGCATGATAACAAAGAACGAAGAGAAATACTTAGAGCAATGCCTTAATAGTGTAAAAGATATTGTCGATGAAGTTGTAATTGTTGATACTGGAAGTACAGATAAAACAAAAGAAATAGCAAAGAAATTCAAAGCAAAAATCTTTGATTTAAAATGGAATGATAATTTTTCCGAAGCGAGAAATGAAAGCTTAAAGCATGCAACTAAAGAATGGATTTTGGTTTTGGACGCTGACGAAACTCTGGACAACTCTGCAAAAGATAAAATAAAAGAGGATATTGAGAAAGATAATGTTGATGCTTTTTCTATGCCACAGCTAAATTACACTAATGAGTACATCAAACATCCGGATTTTGTTCCAATAAACAATGCAAAATTTAAGGGTTATTTTACAGCCTATATTGCCAGATTATTCAGGCGCTCAAAAGATACTTACTATAAATTCTATGTTCACGAAATTGTTGAGTATAGTATAATCAAATCCAATAAAAAAATTGAGATTCTAGATGTGCCGATACACCATTATCAAGAACTTAAAGGGTTGGATCATGTACAAAAAAAACAACAATACTATATGCTGCTATTAGCTAAAAATATTTCTGATTATCCTGAGTACGCGGTAAATTATGACCATATGGCAGTCATGTACCATACATATGAGAAAAACATTCAGAAAGCAGTCGATTATGTGAAGAAAGCCATAGGCCTGGAGCCAATGAACATAGACTACCGCCTACATCTAAGCTGCTTATTGAATGAAGTTGGCGATTACGGCCAATCTATGGACTGTCTCAAAGAAGCTATCAAAATTAAGGAAGATGAGAGGATTTATAGATTGCTGGGGCTCACTTATTATAAACTTAAGAAATACGACGAATCAGTTGAATCATATGAAAAAGCGTTAAGAATAGGAACACCATTAAAAGGAACTATTATGCAATATATAAAAAACATAAAAGAAAAAATGAATAAGAATACAGTTTCATATTCTTTTTCAACCAACTAATAAAATGCCGCAAACAATCTCCTTATGCATGATAACCAAGAACGAAGAGAAATACTTAGAGCAATGTTTGAATAGTGTAAAAGATATTGTCGATGAAGTTATAATTGTTGACAGCGGAAGCACAGATAAAACAAAAGAAATAGCAAAGAAATTCAATGCTAAAATCTTTGATTTCAAATGGAACAATGATTTTTCTGAAGCAAGAAATGAAAGCTTAAAGCATGCAACAAAGGATTGGATTCTTGTTATGGATGCTGATGAATCTATAGCTAAAAAGGACGATAAAAAAATAAAAAGCCTAATTAACTCGACAGATTATGTAGGTTTTGCCTTGATGCATCGCAATTATACTTTTGATTCAAATGCTGCCGGGTGGGTAAGCTCAAAAGGGGATGAATATAAAGAAAGTGAAGTCGCCAGCGGATGGTATTCAGAGCCGATTATCAGGCTTTTTAGAAATGATAAAAACATTCATTTTAAAGGAATTGTCCACGAGTCCATCAATGATTCGTTGGAAAGATTAGGAAAAGCATCTCAGGCAGATATTCCAATCCACCATTATGGCAAATTAGAAAAAGAAAAATTAAAGCAAAAAGAGATTCTTTATGAAAAATTAGGCGAAAATAAGGTTAAGGAAGATAACAAAGATTTTTATGCTTATTACGAGTTAGGAAGGCAGTACATCCATAACGGGAAATTTGATGAAGCCATTGATTCTTTTGAAAAATCAATTGAACTAAACAGGAATTACTTTGAGAGCTGGTTTATGCTGGGAAGCGTTTATTTGCTGAAAGAGGACATGGATAATGCGCTAAGCAAATTAAGAAAAGCTCAATCTTTAAACCAAAATTATCCACCTATTTATGCCAATTTAGGAGTAATTTTTGCCAAAAAGAAGGAATACGCGAAAGCAATTAAAAACTTGCTAAAATCACTCGAATTTAACCCGAAAGACGCTGCTGCTTATAAAAATTTAGGGATGTGTTATGACGAGATAGGCGACAAGGAAAAAGCATATGTCGCGTTTAGGAAAGCTATCGAGCTGAATCCTAGATATAATGAATCTATCAAAATTAATTCTAACTATCCATAAATTTAAAATAGATTGGCTATTTAGTTTTTAAAATGCCGCAAACAATCTCATTATGCATGATAACAAAGAACGAAGAGAAATACTTAGGGGATTGCCTAAATTTGGTTAAGGATATTGTTGATGAAATAATTATTGTTGATACAGGAAGTACAGATAATACAAAAAAAATTGCTAAAAATTTTGGAGCTAAAATCTTTGATTTCAAATGGAATGATGATTTTTCTGAAGCAAGAAATGAAAGCTTAAAGCATGCAACAAAGGATTGGATATTGGTTTTAGATGTGGATGAAATAATTAATAAAGATGATTTGGAAAAAATAAAAGAAATTGTTAAGGATAATGAGAACAGCGCTTTTTTGTTCCTGCAAAAAAATTATACGAACGATACTTCAGTTGCCGGTTTTGTCAATGAATCACATAAAAAGGATAATAAAGCTTACGCAGGCTGGTATGGCTCATTTATTGCCAGATTATTCAGAAACAAAAAAGGGTACCAATTCCAGGGAGCGGTTCATGAATTGATTGAGCATTCAGTTGAATCAAAAAACGGGAAGATAGCGCTTGCCAATGTTTCCCTGCATCATTACGGAAATAGTGATCCTGAAGTTGTCAAAAAGAAAAGGCAGTTTTACCTGGAGCTGTGCAAAAGAAAAGTCCAAAAGAATAAAGATGCCCAATCCAATTGTGAATTAGGCATTTTGTATAAGGAGAATAATGATTTTGGAAATGCGGTTAAATCACTTCAAAAAGCAGTTGATCTTGATTCAAAGCACAGGCTGGCTTTATTTGAACTGGGAGTTATAAATGAGCAGCAAAAAAATTATGATGATGCTATAAAATACTACACGGAATCATTAAGAGTTAAGAATGACAGCGAAGCATATCAAAATCTTGGTGTCTGCTATATGAAGAAAGAAATGTACAAAGAGGCGTATACAAATTTTACAAAAGCCATGCTTCTTAATCCCAACAAGTACACTGTATATAATAACCTTGGCGCAGTTCTTGAAAAAATTGGGAACTATGATTCAGCCATTCAAATGCTGGAGATAAGCATAAAATTAAATCCTAACAATGTCATAGGATTTTATAATCTGGGTATTGCTCTTGACAAGAAAGGGAATTTAGTTAATGCGCTAAAGAATTATGAAAAAGCAGTTGAATTGAAGCATAATAAATCTGATGAGATAAAGAAAAGAATTTCTGCGATAAAAGATTTTATAAAAAAGAGTCCGAATTACAAGTATAGTTTTAATGTGGGCGGTTAGCATTTCTGTTACTACTTTT
>CAYHTH010000104.1:0-3656 GCA_964359525.1 uncultured Methanosarcinales archaeon
GACAGTTTTATCGATTTAGAAGCTGACAGGAAAAGATATTTAATTTATAGGTAAATTATTTTTTAAACAGGAATCTGATTTGCCTTGATTCCCACTTTAGTTAGATGCAGATCAGGCGCTGCAACTATTGTATCCAGATGGGTTATCAATTCTTCGTCATTTGCGCCTGCGAACGATAAGTCTTTTAATTCATCACCGATGTTTTTTGCAACTCTCATTCTTTTAGCTGCTTTGGTATTATGCAGGTAAGTCTGAATTCCTGAAGCTGCCATTCCATAACCCAAGCTAGGGTGTTGGTAGGCAAATGCTGCAAATGCCCCTTTAATTGGAATCATTGAAAGCAATAATTGAAAAACTGTTGGATTTCTTGGACAAAGAGGCATAGTTTCTCCAAAATGTTCATCAAGCCCGTATTCAAAGTATCTTGGATCCCAGATTTCTTTTATGCCTTTTATTGTAGACACGGCATCAGCTACGCTTTCAAACACAACCCCTGCAACCCCTGATAAACGAAACAGAAAATCCATTTCTCCGCTAGTAATTGAATCTAGGGTATATATCCCACCGATAATTGTACCCGCCCTTAGAATAAAGCTATCAACTAGAGTATTTGGAAGTATTTTATAGCTAGCATTCCGAATTTCTTTTGAATGTTTAGCGACAGGCTCAAATCTTTGATATTCGTGGTATCCTCCAAACCCGGCTATTGTATCCTCGATTCTACTCATAAATAGTAAAAATGATATTTAATTTATAAAACTAATGTAAATTATCAAACAAAAATTTTGCGGTATTACCAAAACAACAAATTTATATAATAAATAGCTGTCTCTAAATAAAATGAAAGAGCTGACAAAAGACAATTTTGAGAAGGAAGTGCTAAAAAGCAAAATGCCTGTTTTAGTTGATTTCTGGGCTCCGTGGTGCGGGCCGTGCAGGCTGATTGGGCCTGTGCTTGACAAAATATCCAGCGAGTACATAACAAAGCTGGTTTTTTCAAAGCTGAACGTTGATGACAGCCAGGAAATTGCAGCAAAATTTGATGTGAGGGGAATTCCATGCATGATTGTTTTCAAGGATGGAAAAGAAGTTGACAGGATTATCGGCGCATATTCTGAACAGCAGCTTCGAAGCAAGATAGATCTTATTTTAAGCAAAGTTTAATTGTAGTTACTTTTAAGTAATTAAAACCAAAAGTTTTAAAAAGGGGAGGGTGCAATAATGAAGCAATTAAACCCGTTTTTAGAGATAGGGGAGATTGCCCCGGATTTTGAATTCGAGGCGCAGATTCTTGAGAGGAACAACAGGGAAGCTGACATGCTGATTAAGAAAGGCTATAAAATCAAGAAATCTGTTTGGTATGGCTTGATTGCGTCATAATGTACAAGGCAAAATTATGGGACGAGGATAAGTGGGACATTCACTCAGAGGGCTATAATTCTTCAAAATATAATACCAGCGCCGGCAAAGACGAGAAAAAATATCATGACCAGACATACGGCTCGAAAGAAAAGGACTTGTCATCTGATTATATAAAAAAGGAAGACGCAAGGGACAAGGATGATAAAAAAAAGGAAGAATTATTTGAAGAAGCAGAGGAAAAAAAGGAAGAAGAAATAAAAGACGAAGAGATTCCTTTCAGGGCAGCAAGACAGGTTTTCAACGAGATGCAGAAAGAGATGAAAAAGCCTGCGCAGAGGAAAGATGTCAACAGCATCGAAGACGCCATCAAGAAGGCAATTGAAGAAGAGAAAAAAGTAATAGTCATGGATTGAGATGAAATTTATCAATGTTTCAAAAGTTTTCCTGATTCTTATCGTGCCGTTTCTGATTTTTCTTTTGGTTTTTAATTTTGCAGGCCTCAGCAATTCATTCTTCACAAAAGAGTTTTTACAATATGGGGTAAATAATAAATTCCTTGACGCTGAATCAATGCATCAGAAAGTCATTAATTTCATAGAAGGAAAATCCAATGAACTTCCTTCGGATTTCAATGAAAGGGAAAAACAGCATTTGCTGGATGTAAAAAGAGTTGTTTCTGCATTGACAATTACTCTCTATATAATGGTGGGATTATTTTTATTGCTTCTTGTTGTTTCTGCCTTCACTTTAAAAGTTAATAGCTACATAATAAATTTCGTTGGCAGAGTCATGATGTGGGGCGGTATTTTAACTGTTGCGCTTGCAGCGCTGCTATTTTTGTTTATCAACTTTGATTTTGGCCCGGCTTTTGAGTCAATGCACCAAACGTTTTTCCAGAAAGGAACTTATATGTTTGACCCTACAAAAGAAGCTATTGTTAATCTTTATCCGGAGCAGTTATTTATGGATTTGGGAATAAGAATATCTGCTTTCACTATGATTGCCGCTGTCTTGCTTATTTTAGTTGGATTTTATCTTGTTTTAAGAACTAAAAATCAAAAACAATAAAAAGGATAGATAAATTTAATAAAATAACCAATAAGTCTGATATTAATACGCATTAACAAAAAATTTCAAATGAAAAAATTAATTGCTGCAAACTGGAAGATGAACAAGACGGTTGCTGAAGCTGTTTCTACGGCTGATGAGCTGAAAAAATTGGCAGGAAAGGAAAAAAATGCTGATGTCGTAATTTGCCCTCCATTCACTGCGCTTTATGCCGTTGCAAAAGAATTGAAAGGCAGCAATATAAAATTAGGCGCGCAGAATATGTATTTTGAAGACGCCGGAGCTTATACTGGAGATATTTCGCCGCTGATGTTAAAAGATATTGGCTGTGAATACGTCATTCTCGGCCATTCTGAGAGAAGGGAATTTTTCAAGGAAGATGATTCTTTAATAAACAAGAAAGTATTGGCGGCATTAAAACATTCATTAAAACCAATTTTATGTGTAGGTGAAACGTGGGAGCAGCGGGAAAGCAACAGGACAAAAGAAGTTCTGGAAAAGCAATTAAAAAATGGGCTAGGCAATGTTGCATCACCCCAAATGAAAAACGTTACAATTGCCTATGAGCCGGTATGGGCAATAAGCAGGGGCAATCCAAACCAGAAGGCAGCGACTCCGCAGGATGCTGAGGAAGGCCACCAGTTCATAAGAAATGTCCTTGAAACTATTTTTGACCAAAAAATCGCAGCGGACACAAGAATTCTTTATGGCGGCAGCATGAAGCCTGAGAATGCAAAAGAATTACTGTCAAGAAAAGGCATTGACGGCGGCTTGGTTGGAAACGCTTCTTTGAATGCAAAAAGCTTTTATGACATTATAAAAGCTGCAAAATAACGCAAATTCGTGATTCGAATTTGCGGAATTAAAAATTGTTGTACTATAATGAGAGTAATGAATTTACAACAATTTTTAATAATCAGTTCGGAACTTCAACATACAATTTCTGGATTGGAGTGTACTGAGTGCCACCCTGGCTTTTTATCTCAACGTTTAAGATATAAGTGCCGGGAACAGCATCGGGAGGAACCTGCACCCCTATTCCAATATTTCTCTCTTCATTTTGGGATATGCTTACAGACCTTGAGCCGGGGTTAACAATCAGTTGTGAACTTGTGAGGGGTATTGGTGTTTTATCGTACTTTATTCCCAGTTTATCTGTTGGAGGGTTTATAGTTATATCAAAATTCTGAGCAGGCATTACATTAAAAATCTTGATTCCGAAAACA
>CAYHTH010000105.1:0-3638 GCA_964359525.1 uncultured Methanosarcinales archaeon
GGGCCATATGTGTTAAATATTCTCACAATTTTTGTATCCAATTTATGTATCCGATGATATGCCATCACAAGAGCTTCTGAAAATCTTTTGGCTTCATCGTAGCAGCCTCGAATTCCAATCGGATTTACATTCCCCCAATAGGTTTCAGGCTGTGGATTGACTAGAGGGTCGCCGTAAACTTCTGATGTCGATGCCAGAAGAAATTTTGCTTTTTTTGCCAAAGCCAATCCCAAAGCGTTATGTGTTCCAAGGCTTCCGACTTTAAGAGTTTGAATTGGAATTTTCTGATAGTCGACCGGAGAAGCCGGAGATGCAAAATGCAGCACAAAATCAACATTCCCATTAACAACTATATGACTGCTAACATTATGATGAATAAAACTGAAATTTTTGTTTCCTCTCAGATGCTCAATATTTTTTAAGTTTCCAGTAATCAAATTATCCACTGCAATTACTTTATATCCTTTGCCGATAAGAAAGTCGCACAAATGGCTGCCGATAAATCCTGCTCCTCCGGTGATAAGAATTGTTTCCATTTTAAAGTTTTGAATTCGTTTTTTAATTTAATATATTTTTTGTTGATGATTATTTTTAACTTGTATTATGTGATTGTATTTTAACGTATTGATCTTTTTTATTTAATATATTTATAATTTAAACTTCAATTCTTATCCTTTATAATATTTATTTGCTTTTTCCAGCTGCTCAAAGCTCCCTATATCAAACCATTTCTTTTCTGTGATATATGAATGAACAGTGTCCCTTTTGTGCAGCCATTCTATAAAATTTCCTGTCTTGTCAGGATTATTGCCCTGCGAGATATATTTCTTAATCAAATCAATTGTTTTCCTCGGAAACAGGTAAATGCCCGTCGAAGCAAGAGTTGATTTTGGGCTTAATGGCTTTTCCTCAAAATTGATTACAACATTCCTGCCATCAACTTCCACAATACCATAATGCTTCGCCAATTCAATATCCTTAACATCATGCAAAACTATAACATTTGACTGCCTTTTCCTGAAAAAAACGGCCACTTCATCCAAGGATAATTCAAAAAGATTGTCGCCTGCAACAACAATAAAATCATTTTCAATATTTTTTGAAACAACAACATAATGAATATCCCCAAAAGCCCCTAATCTGCCGTCATTGCTTGTGGTGCCGTCATTTACAATTTCTATCGGATTGCGGGCATCAAAATTTTTCAGCCATTCCCTGAAATGATTTTCGAATTTGCCGTTAGTTACGACATATATTTTATTTATCGTGCTTATTTTTTCAAGTTTTCTTATGATATGCTCGATTATTGGTTTTCCTGCCACATTCAATAAAGGCTTGGGAGTATTAAGAGTTAAAGGCTGCAAACGAGTTGCATATCCAGCAGCAAGAATTATCGCGTCCATCATACATCTCCCCTTCCAATGCTTATGTAATTAAAACCTTCTTTTTTCATGTCATCAGAATTGTAAATATTTCTTCCGTCAATTATCAAATGATGTTTCATCAGTGATTTCAATTTTTTAAAATCCAGTTCTTTAAATTCGTTCCATTCCGTTAGTATCAGCAAGGCATCTGCATTTTCAGCAGCATCATAAGGATTCTCGCAATATTCAATATCATTAAGAATTTCTTTTGACCTTTCCATTGATTCCGGATCATAAGCTTTTATTTTCGCCCCCTCTTTTTGTAATTCCTGAATTATATCAATTGAAGGCGCAAATCTCATATCATCTGTGTTTGGCTTGAAAGCAAGACCCAAAACCCCTATAGTTTTGCTTTTCACAACCCATAGTGCTTTTTCAATCTTCTTAACAAAATGTTTTGTTTGGTGATGATTTATTTCCTGCGTTGCTTTTAACAATTTGAAGTCATAGCCAAGTTTTTCAGAAATCCTTATGAATGCCTCAGCATCTTTCGGAAAGCAAAATCCTCCGTAGCCTATGCCTGCATCCAGAAATGATCTTCCAATTCTTTTATCCAAGCCCATTCCTTCTGCAACTTTCTCGACGTCAGCTCCAGCTAATTCACAGATGTTTGCTATTGCGTTTATGAAAGAAATTTTTGTCGCTAAAAAAGAATTTGAAGCGTGTTTTATTATTTCCGCGCTTTTTATGTCTGTGAACAATATTTTGGATTTCAGCGGAGAGTACAATTTTTCCATGGCTTTTTTTGCCCTTTCATTTTCGCATCCAACAACAATCCTGTCAGGGTGCATGAAATCATTGACGGCGCTTCCTTCCCTCAAAAATTCCGGATTGCTTACAACATCAAAATCAACTTTGTGGATATTGTAAGCCTTTATGCTCTTCTCTACTTTTTCTCCTGTTTTTACAGGCACGGTGCTTTTCTCAACTATAACCTTGTAGGAATCCATTACTTCAGCAATTATTCTTGCCACATTTTCAACAGCGCTTAAATCCGCTTCCCCGTTGTCTCGTGGAGGCGTGCCCACGCAGATAAATATTATTTCTGACTCTCTTATTGATTTTTTTAAGTCAGTTGTAAAATGAAGCCTTCCTTCTTTCCTGTTTTTCTTTACCAGCTCTTCTAATCCCGGCTCATATATCGGAATAATTCCTTCATTCAGCTTCCTTATCTTGGATTCGTCAATATCAATGCAGATTACTTCATTTCCAAGCTCTGAAAAGCACGCTGCTGTGACCAATCCGACATATCCTGCACCAACAACTGCGATTTTCATTTTATGCCATTAAAAAGGGCAAGTTATTTAAATATCTTACCATTATCCTACTTTATACTACTAACGATACAATGGTCAAAACAAAAATCTCAATAACGATAAATGAAAAAACCTTGCAGGACATAGATTCTATAATTGATAATATCTACATCAGAAACAGGTCTCAGGCAATAGAGCATCTTGCAAAAAACGCTTTGGGTGAGAACAAGGCTGCCGTAATCTTGCTTGGCGGCAGCGAAGAGCGCATTAGAATTTCAAAAGACGAATACAGGCCGACTGCAGGAATAAAAAATAGTTCTGTTATTGAGCTGGCATTAAAAAAACTGCGGGAAAATAATTTCAAAACTATTTTTATTGTAGCCCGCCATAATTTATTGACAAAACTGTTTGAAATGCTGAAAGACGGAACAGATTATGGGGTTAAAATAAATTACATTGAAGAAAAATCCTCCAATGGGACTGCAGACTCCTTAAAATATCTGAAAGGAAAAATCAGCACAAACTTTCTTGTTGTTTATGGCGATGTGATTTTCAATAAAATAAATATAGACGAATTATGGAATGACCACATAAAGCAGAATTCTATTGCAACCATAATGCTGACCACATCCTCAAAGCCCAGCGAAAAGGGCACCGTAAGGGTTGAAGGCAATAAAGTCCTTACTTTTGAGCAGAAGCCAAAGAAATCAGACATTTATCTTGTGTTCTCCCCGATATTCGTCACAGAGCCCCAGATTTTCGAATATTCCGGCTCAAGTCTGGAGTCTGATGTTTTTCCTGAGCTGGCAGAAAAAGGCCTTTTAAACGGCCATTTAAGCTCTGAAAAGGAAATACATATTCATTCTAAGAAAGATGCTGAGAAATTATAAGTAAAGGAGGACAGCTTTCCCAGGCTCCCGTACGTAAGTACAGTACGACTGGAAACGGAGGCTTGCTT
>CAYHTH010000106.1:0-3624 GCA_964359525.1 uncultured Methanosarcinales archaeon
CAGAAAGCAATGATGATGCTGAGTCAGAAAGTAAGGATGATACTGAGTCAGAAAGTAAGGATGATACTGAGTCAGAAAGCGAGTAAGAGTATCGGAAATTAATTTGATATTTTTATTTCTTTGATTTTTTATTCTTTTTATTTATAGCGGCAGCGGTGAATAATTAATCCAACACCATATAGGAACTAATTTAAATTACCTCGTTAAGCAATCCTGATGTTCATCCCAAAAAAATACGGTGAGAGCAGGATTGAAAAGTGCCCTTTCTGCGAGAAACAGGCAACAACAATAAACAAGCAAGGCATTGCTGTTTGTGTAACCCACAAAGAGGACACTCTAGACAATTTAAAATGTGTCTGCGGTGAAGCTCTGGATATTCTAAAAGGCAAATTTGGCGCTTTTTTCAAATGCATTGACTGCGGAAATATGAGCCTGAGAAAAGTTCTTGAATTCAATACTGTAAAGCCTAAAAATCATAATTTTAAAGAGAGTAATGTGAAGAATTCCGATAACAATGATTATGGTACAAATGATAATTCCGATAATAAAACACAAAAAATAAATAATGGCAATAAAAATCCGAATAAAACAAAAACTGAAATTACCGTAAGAAGCGATGACCCAAGATACTTCGACTAAATTCATAGAACTTAATTCTTTTCTCAAAGTTAAAGGAGTTGCATCTACAGGCGGCAGAGCAAAATTGATTATAAGGGCAGGTTCTGTAATTGTAAATGGGGAAATTGAAACGCGAAACAAAAAGAAACTAAGAGCCGGAGATGTCGTTGAGTGCCTTGGGAAAAAGTATACAGTTGAGGAAGAGCTGTTGAGATAATGAAAAAAATAGCAATCATTGCGTCTTCAAAAGACCACGCCGGAGTTAATATAAGAAATAATCTGCTTGAATTATTTGATTTTAGGAAATTAAATGATAAGTTTGACGATAATGGTGTTTTCCAATGCGAGAAAATTCATAATAAAACAATTAGTTTATACTTGACTAATAATGAGCTGATTCATTCTGAGAATATTGACAAGCAAATTGATGCTGACATTTTCATTTTTGCCTCGAAGCACCGCTCGAAAGAGAATACACTAGCGTTTACAGTTCACGGCATAGGCAACTGGAACAGCGCAGAAATGGGTGGTTATGAGAAAAAACTTTGCCCTTCATCAGCAATTTTGATGAAAAATATTTTTCTTGAACTGAATAAAAATGCAAAACATACAACTTATGAGATTACGATGGAAGCAACCCATCACGGACCTTACATCGAAAAGCCCGCAGTTTTTGTGGAAATGGGCAGCACGGAAAAAGAATGGAAAGATAAAACAAATGGGGAAATAATTGCAAAAACAATAATGAGCTCTCTAGAAAATGAAAAGAAAGATTATAAAATTGCTGTCGGAATTGGTGGAAATCATTACTGCGCTAATTTCAACAAAATAATGCTCAGAAGTGATGTTGCACTTTCTTATGTCTGCCCGAAATACGCTTTGCAGAATTTGAATGAAGATTTAATCCAGCAATCACTGCAAAAAACAATTGAGAAAGTTGATTTTGCTGTTTTGGATTGGAAAGGGCTGGGAACGGAGAAAAAAAGAATTGTAGAAATGTTAGATAAATTAAGTGTTAAGATGGAGAGAACGGATAAAATATTGAAAGATTAGGCAGCTGCGTTACCAGTTCCTGTTTCTTCGTCGGTTTCCTGAACCCACAGTTTCTTGAGCATATCTTTTTTGTCATTATCCATCTGTAGTTCTTTTATTAAATCGCTATACTCTCTTTTTTGATAATAAAGGAGTTGGTCTACCAATCCATTGACAGTTTTATTGTCTTTCGGGAGTTTAGCAATAAATTCATTTAACTTGGCATGAAGCTCTTTAAAAGTCTCTATGGCCCTTTTAACGCTCATTTTCTCGTCTCGCATGCGCCATAGCATTACACTTATGGAACCAGATTCTGATAAAACTTGATCATATACTTCCCCCCTCCCTCCTGTTCTTAGGCTGTCTTGTATTTGCCTGACAATTTTTATCATTATAACACACGCTTTTTTCTCATCTTTCTGTGCTTGCTCGGCTGTTTTTTCATCTGTTTCCAATCTTTCTGTTTCTCTTTCTTCTTCTTTTTCTTCGCCTAACCTTCCCCCTTGGCCTCTGAGAAAAAGATACCAAATCAGGAATAATACGAAAATTCCGCCTACAGCCCCACCTATATATAAATTTGGAACATCAAAATTAAGAATAGTGACCATATTAACTTGTTTCGTATTTCACTTTAAATACTTTTTCAAAAGTTTATCCGCCTTTCATAACCAAATACGCTGCAATTGCCGCAAATGCCAGAAACCCAAGGAATAGTATTGTGTGGAAGAATTTCTTGAATATTTCGTGCAGGAAGAACATAGCGACAATATACCCTACAATCGCCGCAACTATTACTGACATCACCATTTTATTCTGAACCTCTTTTATTACAATGACAATATTTGCTTATCGGGCATTCGCCGCACAAAGGCGCTTTCCTGCATATATTTTTGCCCAGCTCAGCTACTAATGCATGGCACCCATTAAATAACTTTTCGCTCTTGAGCAGGATTTTATGAAATTTTAGAATCATATTTCCTTACAAGGTCACTAGAATTGAAGGCCGAAATAGGAATATAATTTGCAGCAGATGGGTAATAACTTCTGTACGTTTAAAGCATGGACTGATTATTTAAAAACCTTATAGTTGGACTATGCGGCAGAATTCCTTACCTCAGTAATATGTTTGCACTCTTCGCTAGGATTCCTTACAAGCAGGTTATACATTCTCCTGTAACCAAGAGGACAAGAACAGTCATACAATTCTTTCCTTCCACCTTGGGTATGGCGTACATTCCTTTGAACGAAATATATTTTTCTAGGATCGCTAAAGCTGGGTGCAATCCAGCCCTGGAAATTATGTGAATCAAAATTATTACCCTCTTCTTGTTTTTTTCTTAAATCATTTATAAACAAACGTATATATTTTTCTCTTGACTTTGCACTGTCTATTGCCCCGTATCGCCTTGAATGATATTGTCCATAAACAGGGTCATGAAACTGCCAATTTTGTCCATGCTCTTGCGAATATTCGCGCATAGTGTAGAATGCCCTCAAAAACTGTAGTTTTACATTTTCATCCAATGCGTCCATTCTATCCGCAATACCTGTTGATACAGACCTATACACATTAAATCCTAATCTCTTATGCTGGATAGCCATTATCGCATTTTCTGCACAGAGACCTCTTTCAACATAGCCAGCATGTACTAATTTTGATATTAGCTTTCCAAATGGCAAACCGCCTAGATTATGATCAATACCTTTCAGTGAGTTCATTCCATAGTAAAGTGCATAAACGTCAGGAGTATCTAGCTGCCGGAGAACTTCTATTGGGATTCCTAAGATTCCTGGAACTTCTGTTTGCATAAAACCATGGAACGCTCCTTTGGCAATATCAAAATTTAAGTGATCATCTAAATTGATTCTCCTATTAAATAGACCTATTACTTTATCTTGCACCCCTTCATCACCGAGTCCAAACGCAGGATAATTGTTTACAACTAAATCTGCCAAAGAAGTGGTGCCGCCACC
>CAYHTH010000107.1:0-3603 GCA_964359525.1 uncultured Methanosarcinales archaeon
CAAACTTCATAACTCTTTCTTCAAAATCCTCTTTCATCAGAAGAACAACTCTTGACGGCTCGTGCTCGTCAATAAGTTTGTAATCAGCAAATTTGGCAATCTCTTCTGCAAATTTCCTGACTTCATCATGCAATGGCATATTTGCCTGTTCCAGCCTTTCTCTGGACATTCCAACCCACATGTATGCCTTGACTTCAACAAACATTGGCCTGCTTAATTTAATTATATCCGCCCATTGCTCAGGATAAGCCATATTCAATCCTTTTATCAAAGTGAATCTTAATGTAGTTCTTGATTTTTTGCGAATTTCAGGAAGCATACTCAGTGTTTTATACAAGCCCTGCCATGCATTCTTGATTATAGGCCTGTCAATAATATTGAATAATTCTTCATTTGGAGCATCAACAGAAATGTACAATTGTGTCGGCGGCTCTTCAATCAATTTTTCAATTCTTTCCGGCAGCAATCCATTGCTCACGACAAAAGTAGAGAAATTCTTTTTCTTGTATTCTTTGATTAATTCAGGCAGTCTCGGATATAAAGTTGGCTCGCCGTCAAGCGAAATTGCAACATGCTGGGGATTCATAGCCCTTTCAAATTTTTCATCGCTTGTCTTTTCATTTCCGCCAAAGCCTGACAATAATTTTCTTTGCGCCTCGATTGAGCCTTCAACAATATCCTTTGGGCAGTCAATTCCGCCTTCCATTGCCGGCTGCGTATGGTATCTTAAATCCCTCCAGCAGAACACGCATGCGTTGTTGCACACAAAAGTCGGAGTCATCTGCACGCACTGGTGGCTTTTGATTCCGTAAAATTTCTGCTTGTAGCAGCCACCCTCTTCTCTTAAGTCGCTCTTAGTCCAGTGGCAGACCTTGACTCTGGAATGGTTGCCGACAACTTCGTACTGCTGCTTCGTCAGCATTAATTTAACATCTGCTGTTATCATGCTTCCAGCTAAAAC
The DNA here is from genome assembly GCA_964359525.1 of uncultured Methanosarcinales archaeon. Taxonomy (GTDB): domain Archaea; phylum Nanobdellota; class Nanobdellia; order Woesearchaeales; family GW2011-AR4. Next base: position 962 of record CAYHTH010000107.1, read on the forward strand.
CCAAATGTATATAAATTTTAAGTTTTCCAGCATGTTTATGGATATAAAGCCCGCATTAAAGAAACTGGAAGATAATAAGGATTTCAAAAAATGGCAGCATAAAAACAAAGGCACTTATTTCTCATACGCTTTCAAGATTCCTCAGGAAATGCAGGAAGATGAGTGGCAGTTTGGGTTTTACAATTCAAAGAACGATAAAATAACCACTTTTGTTATAGCCAGCGGCAATGTCAATGTGCGGCAGGAAGAAGATGTGTTCAAGCGGGAAGAAACCAAGATAAATGAGGTTGAGATTGAAAAAATTAAACTATCATTTGACAGCGTAATGCAAAAGGCAAACGAATTCCAGCAAAAGAATTTTCCAAAAGACAGGAGCGTAAAGACAATAGCAATACTCCAAAACCTGTCAGAGCTTGGCAATATATGGAACATAACTTACGTTACCGAAGCTTTTAACACTTTAAACATAAAAATTGACGCTTTAAACGGCAAAATTCTTGAGCATAACCTGACTTCTATCTTCTCTTTCAGGCAGAAAGAATAATCAACCTAGATTACCAAAACTATATTTTCAAAATCTATATTTTAAAGTCACGATTAATTTAAATATCACCTTATTACAGAAAATGTAGTTTTCTTGGTGTTAAGATGTTGAATGTAAAAATCAAAAAAATAGCTGAGGTCAAAATGCCTTACTATGCCCATAAGGGGGATTCCGGAGTTGACTTGTATTCTGCTGAAGAGTGTATGCTGAAGCCGATGGAAAGAAGATTAATCAGCACCGGCATCAAGATTGAGATACCTCACGGATATGAAGCTCAGGTAAGGCCAAAAAGCGGCCTGGCGATCGAGCACGGGATAAGCCATGCAAACTCCGTCGGAACAATCGATTCAGGCTACAGGGGTGAAATAAAAGTTCCTTTGATTAATCTCAGCGATAAATCATACAAAATAGAAAAAGGCAAAAAGATTGCGCAAATGGTTTTCGCAAAGGTTGAAGAGGCTGTTTTTGAGGAAGTCGATGAATTAGGCTCTACAACACGAAACGAAGGCGGATTTGGAAGCACGGGATTGGGTTGAAAAGAGGTGGATTTATGTCAAAAGATACAAGCAGGCCGATAAGATACAAGACAATACAGAAAAACACAAAGCTTGCAAGTTTTTCTGCGGAAGAAGATTTGGAAATGAAAACGGATGAAGAAAAGCCAGTAGACTGATTATAGCATTTTATCTGCTTCTTTCCTTATCTCTTCAAAAACTTCATTCAAAGTTTTATTTGAGTTTATTATTTTTATATTATCCTTCAGCAGGCCCGGCAGTTTCAGGAAATTCGTTCTTATTTTTTTCATGAATTCCAGCTTCTCAAATTTTTCCTTTTCCCTGTATTCAATCCTCTTAAGCGCAAGCTCCGGCTCGGCATCAAGAATAAAAGTTACATCAGGCTTTCTGAATTTCTCGTTCTTTTTTATTAATTCATTAATGTCCAGTCCTTGCGCTCCCTGGAAAGCGATTGTTGAATGATAATACCTGTCGCACAGGACAATATTCAATTCATGATTATTTGATTTTTTCAGGAAAGGCTCTATGGTATTTTTCAAATGCTCTTCCCTGTCTTTGACAAACAGTTCCATTAATTTGCTGCTGCTGCTTTGAGGGTCTTTTTCATCCCTAAGCATTTCCCGTATTTGATTGCCGTATTTCCCGTTAGTCGGCTCTCTGGTCGTCAGCAGCCTGTATTTTTTATTCTTAGAGAACAAATAATTATGCAGCATCTTTATTATCTCGCTCTTCCCGGAGCCGTCAATTCCATCCACAACAATAAACAGTCCATTTCCCATAATTTTGAGATTGTTTAAGGATTTATTAAGGTTGTGAAAAAAAGAATTGTATAGCGAGTTTATAATTCAAACTTTCAGTTCTTCCGCATTCTTTCTCTTGTAATAAAGCTCTTTTATATCATTATAGACTTTCGCTTTTTCTTCCGGTTTTATCTGGTTGTAAATCTGCATTGCTTCAATGTACTTTCTTTTTGCAGCTTCGAGATTAAAGTTTATTAAAGCTTCCCTTGCTTCTTCAATCTTTTTATTTATTTGAGAAATATCGTCCCATTCATCAACAAAGCCCTGCTTTGTTTCAATTTTAACATTCTGCATTCCATAATCCTTTGATTTGAAGTTTGTGCTGAACAGCCTGCTGAAAAAAGATTGCTTTTCGTGTTTTTTTATGCTTTCTATCGCGCTCTGTATTTCTTTTTCTGCATCTTCAAGTTCTTTTGGCTTTTGCCTTGTTTTTGTTTCAGTTGCTGGCTTTGCATAATCTAAATCCAGCTCATTAAGAGTATCGGGAAATTCTATTTCATTCTCTTTTTTTGATGATTTTCCTTTTTTCGGTTTTTTCAAATCATCACCAAACTCTAAACCGAGATTTTCAATCCCCAAATCCTGAAAATCATCAAAGTCCTGCAGCCATAATTTTTCAACATCGTCAATGTTCCCAATATGTTTCTCTTCGGATTTCTTTAATGATTTGGTTTCTTTCCTTTGCTCCAGTTTCAATTTCCTGAGCTTTTTCAATTCTTTCTTGGAAAGCTTCTTTTGTCTGGCAGAAATATTTTTATCTTTTAAACGTGATTTATCCAAATC
>CAYHTH010000108.1:0-3592 GCA_964359525.1 uncultured Methanosarcinales archaeon
AGGATTATGTGTGAAGAGAGAAACGCAAAATTCTTTGCACCTCCGAATGAAGTTCTTGTAGATAATGCATTAATGATTGCGTGGCTTGGAATTTTGCAGAAAGATAAGAAAGAAGAAAATATTGATATTCACCCTTACGAAAGAACTGATGATGTTGTGGTGACGTGGGAAGATTAATAATTAATTTTTGAAATTAAATATACTAAAATTTCTTAACTTATTAATGTTTGAATGTAATTATAAAATTGCGGCCAATCTCTACTTAAGCATTGAATAATTTGTATATAAGGGTACTTTGTGGCTAAACTACGATCATTGAGCACAGATACTAAACTACCAATAAGACCACCAACTTGAGCAGGATCTAACAAAATAAATTGCTTGAGTCCTTCTTTTTGGCACCTAACAGTGGGTTCTCGCCAGTAATCTGATAATGGAATTCCTCTTTCAATAATTAATTCAAAACCTTTTTCAAAACCCCTAAGAAAATCCATCCGCATGCGTTGCTTTTCAACTTCACCAGAATAATTATGATTTATATAATTTATTATTAACCTGTCAATTTTGTTGATAATCTTATTATAAGTATGCATAACACTGGTTTATTGCAGCTATATTTATAATTTTCCTAGGCAAAGATTGTTTGGCCAAAACAAAAATTCCATATCTGGTGTTCCCGAAGCAGATTTCGTAAAATCAATCCACCGCAACAATCTGCCTTAAAATCTTAATGTATCCTTATCCCTGTTCTATCTGTGAATCTAAAATACTGTGCATCATCTTCAGCCCTAGTTTTACCTTTTATCTTTTTCTCTTCATATCTGCGCATCCATCTTTGTACTATTTGTTCAATGAAAGGATAATACTTATCAAAATTTGGCTTTTTCTTCCTTAATTCCAGCAGTATGTTTGCAAAAAAATCCCCATTATACAAGACTCTTGCAGGTTTCCCGCAAAAGCTGCCTGCCAATGAGCCTAACGCTTTTCCGACAATAAGCGGGTTTTCGGATATATCTAAAAAAAGGTCTTCTGGCAAGCCGCTTTTTGAAGTGCCCATGGCTTTTGAGTACTTGTAACCCTCTTCGAATCCACCTAAGAATAATTTTCTTTTTGACTCGTCGTTTTGGAATAATTCTAAAGCCAGCCTCCCAGCCTCATTAACCTCCAAATCCTCAAATGGATGAATCACTCTCCACCAGTTTACCATCAGAATTAATCTTTTGAAAGCATTAATATAATTTTCGCTTTAATAAATTCTTTTTCTTAATCCGCAGCCACAATCTGCTTCAGAATATTCTGCTTTCCCTTCCAGTCCAATACAACTTTAAGAACGTCCTGTATGGTTTCAACTGGAATGATATTAATCTTCTTCATTTTATCTTTGTCAATTATAATATCTCTTAAGTTTGATTTTGGCACGACTACATTCCTAATTCCGGCTTCGATTGCAGCTTCAACTTTTGCAGTAACTCCGCCAATCGGGAGAACTTCCCCCCGCACAGACAAGCTTCCCGTCATTGCAAAATCCTGTTTGACTGGAACTTTTTTGAATGCTGAGATTACAGACACTGCAACTGCCACGCTTGCTGAATCTCCCTCAACACCTTCATAAGTCTGTAAAAACTGAACATAAATATCGCATTTTTCTTTTATGTCTTCTCCAAAATATTTTTTGATTATTGCAGTTACATTTTTTATGGCTTCTTTTGCAATCTCGCCAAGCTTGCCGGTTGCTATTATCTCGCTTTCTTTACCACCAGATGTGACTTCTGACTCAATAGGCAAAATTATCCCAGAATATGGCGGAGTAACACCAATAACAGCAAGCCCATTTACCCTGCCAATTCTCTTGCCTGATGTGACTATGATTTCATATTCCTTTTTCTGCTCGATAAACTTGTCAGCAATCTGCTGCTCTAAAGTTCTTGCAATTTTTTTAGCTCCAACAATATGTTTTTTCATAACAAGTTTTGATTTCTCTTCGAGTGCCATATCGCCGGCTGCCCTAATCAATCCGCCAAGTTCTCTCAGCCTTAAAGTCAAATGCCCTTTCCTGTCTGCCCTTCTTCTTGCTTCCTCAATCATTGCTTCAACAGCCTCTCTGCTGAAGTGCGGTATTTTCTTGTCCTTCACAACTTCCTGCGCAACAAAAACAGCAATTTTGTTCCTGTTCTCTTCAGTATCTGGAATTGTATCTTTCATATAAACTTCATAACCGTAGCCGCTTATTCTGCTCCTCAATGCAGGGTGCATATGCTTTATCGTCTCATAATTTCCTGCTGCAATAAGAATAAAATCACAAGGCACAGGCTCAGTCCTTACCATTGCCCCTGCGCTTCTCTCACTTTGTCCTGTAATCGCAAATTTCCTTTCCTGCAATGCTGACAACATCTCCTGCTGTGTTGCCGGCTGCAGGGTTGCAATCTCGTCAATAAACAAAACTCCCATATGGCTTTTGTGAATCATTCCAGCAACTACCCTTTCATGCGCCGGTGTTCCTAATCCTCCTGACTGGAACGGGTCGTGCAATACATCTCCAAGCAAAGCTCCTGCGTGAGCTCCGGTTGCGTCGTTAAACGGCGCCTGCTTTTTTCTGTAATTATCAACAATCACTCTTGGAACTTTTACTTTGGTTTCTGCCCTTTTTCCAAGGTTCATGCTTATTGTAAATGCAACAAGAATTAATATTGACATTATCGAAGTTGATGCCGACATTATTGCTGCTGTCACGCTTCCAAATTTGCTGAAATAAGTCCAAGTCCAAAAAGGAATGAAAAAAGAAACTATAACTATAATGAACATTATTATATTTTGATTCTTGAACATAGTCATTGACTGCAATCTTGCTTTTGCAACCAAATCTCTTCCCTGTCCGCCGGGCAATGTCCTTATCAGGGGCATGTTCTCATCATTGGGATTTGGAAATGAAACTATATCCACAAGTTTTTCATTCGGCAGAAGCTCAGCCAATGCCAAGCCGAGCATTGATTTTCCGGTTCCGGGCTCGCCAATCAAAAGAACGTGCCTTCTTTGCTGTGCAGCTTTTTTTATAACTTTGACTGCTTCATCCTGCCCGATTACCTGGTCGATAATTTTAGCAGGCACTTTTATGTCTGCTGTTGAATTGAATTTTAGGTTAACCATCCCTTATTTGTTGATACCTGTTTATTTTTAAAGGTTGCGGAAAAATTTAAGTTTTTTTGGAAATTCCAGAATTCAAAATTAAATACCACAATATAGAAAATATTTTATAGAGAACTTTGAATAACCCATTACTTTTATATATTTGATTCAAAGTTCTCTTAGAGAATTTTGACATAGAGAAAACCCATTGGGTTTTTGAAATTTCGAAAATCAAAGATTTTCGAGACTAGCAAATCTTTGATTTGCTTTGTTTAAAAATTAGTAATTTTTAAATAATTGATAGTTTTTCGAAATTCTCTATAACCATTCCCAAAAATCGTTAAAATAACCAATGAAAGAAACTTTATTACTCAAAATAGCTTTGATTTGCTCTTTAGTCGGATTAGTTGCTTTATTTTTTATTTCCCAAAGAATTGAATTAAAAGATTACAAGCCGGATTTCTTAAAC
>CAYHTH010000109.1:0-3529 GCA_964359525.1 uncultured Methanosarcinales archaeon
CTATAATAGTACCGCAACCCGGGCATTCTTTTTGCTCATCGTAATCCATCTTTTTGCACCTCTAGACATGCCTATATACAGTTGCTAACTCTTTCCACCTGTGATAATCGCCCTCTTTTTAAATTTATCGAAAAACTAGGGGAAACATGATGAGGGGATTAGTATGCTTTAATTTGATTAATATGCCAACAAAATCAAAGAACTAAAAAATAATCAGCCGCTTTTCTTCTTCAGCACAGCCAATCTTGAATTTAATTTCTTCACCGCAGAATCTTTTGTCTTGGAGCTCAGCAAATCATTTGCAAGCTTCTTGTCACCTATAATATCGTTAACCCATTTGCTGAAATCATTTTTTTCTTTGTTGGCATGATACGAATAAGTATCCTCATTCATCTGCGGAAAGGCGTTGGCTAATTCCGATAAATTCTTCAAAACATGCCCGTCATTGACCCAAAAACACTGCTCTGCCGGAGCATCTGACAAATATTTTACAGCTTCTTCTTTTGTTACAATTTTAATCACCTACATCAACTCTTTTACAAGCCTTCGCAAAATGACAATTTGCGTTTGAAACTTATCTTTGGCTCTTGAGATATCATCTGCCAGGCTGTGATCGTAAAAAACATCCTTGACCCATGAGCTGAAATCATTCCTGAATTCATTCGCATGGTGCCTGAAAATCTCCTCGCTCATTGTCTCAAGAGCGTCTGCAAGCTCCATGATGTTCTTCAGTTTTTTCCCGTCAGCAACAACGAAATGATGCTCCACAGGAGCTTCTCCAAGAATCTTTTTCCTGATTATAACTTCAACCGACTGAAGCTGTTTTTTAGAACCAGCGCTACTTTTATCCTTACTCCCTCTTTTTTTAACCAAAACTATCACCTATGAGGTATCCTTTTATTTTGTGTATTTATACTTTTCGGAATTTCAATTGCAAAAAGCCCCGAAAATGCCAAATTTTCGACAGTTTGCGGTTTTGAAAGGGATTAACTATTAAAACGAGCTTATTTTCTTAATCTCCTCAACAAAAATCTCGGCTTCCTTTTCCGTGTTATAAAGATAGAATGATGCCCTTGCGCTTCCCTTTAAATTGTGATTATTGAACCAGCTGTGCGCGCAGTGCGCTCCGCTTCTTATCAGCACTGCTTTGGAATTGTCAAGAATCTTTGCAACATCGTGATGGTTTATTCCTTCAATGTTAAAAGAGAATACGCCGCTTCTTTTTTCAGCTTCTTTAGGCCCAATAACAGAAATTTTTTTATTGTTCGAAAGAGATTCTGAAATTATTTTGTTTATTTTAATTTCATGAGACGCTATTTTTGACTGCCCGATTTTTCCCAGATACCTGCACGCTTCTCCAAGCCCGATGATGCCAGCATAATCCTGCAATCCGGCTTCAAACCTGTTTGGCAGCTCTTCCCTGGAATAGCTTTCGTAAGTTGAATCAACGACAGTTTCACCGCCTACAATAAACTGCTCCATCTGCTCAAGAATGTGTTTTTTTCCGTATAAAACTCCTGTTCCAGTGGGGCCCATCATCTTGTGGCCCGAGAATGCAAGAAAATCAATATCAAGTTCCTTAATATTAACGTCCATACTAGGCACTGCCTGCGCGCCGTCAACAAGGACAAGTGAATTATTTTTATGCGCAAGTTTTGCAATTTCTTTAATTGGATTAGTCACGCCATCTATATTTGAAGTAAAAACAACAGAAACAAGCTTTGTTTTTTCATTTAGGGATTTTTTAAAATTTTCAAGATTAAATGTGTTGTCGGGATTGCTTTTAACAATTTTGAGCTTTATGCCTTTGCTTCTTAGTTTCAGCCACGGAATAAGATTTGAATTGTGCTCCTTGTCGCTGATTACAATTTCATCGCCTTCCCTGAATCCAAGGGAATTTGCAACAAGGTTGATGCCTTCAGTTGTATTTCTTGTAAAAATTATTTCAGAAGCGTGGCCTGCATTTATTAAATCCTTAACTTCATTTCTTGATTTATCAACTTCTTCTTCAACTCTAAGTGCCAATCTATGCGCGCTTCTGCCGGCGCACGCCGTGTATTCTTTGTAATATTCATTAATTTTATCAATTACCTGCATTGGCTTAAGAGACATGCATGCATTGTCAAAATAGATTATCGGCTTGGCAAGCATCGGAAAATCTTTTCTTATTTTATCTGGATTATAGCTGAATATCATTTTAGCTCCTTGTCTATGAATGCCTTGAATGTCCTGAACGGCTTGGGCCCAACAAGTGTGTTGTTGCCGATGAAAAATGTCGGCGTTCCGCGGACTCCTGCATGCAGCCCCATCAATGTATCAGACTGCACTTCATCCTTGTATTTTTGCGTTGACATGCATTCATCAAATTTAGTTGCGTTCATGCCGAGTTTTCCTGCAAGCAATGAAAGGTCCTCAAACTTCAAAGTCTCCTGGTTTTCAAAAATTATTTTGTGATATTCCAAATAACTGCCTTGTTCCTGGGCGCAGTTTACTGCAAGAGCACTTTGAAAACTCAAATTATGATGAGGAATGTAAAAAGTCTTGAATTGGAGGTTAACATTTCCTTTATAATAATCCAAAACTTCCTTAACTATCGGCTCTGCCTTTTTTGTGTAAGGGCAGGCATAGCATCCAAACTCTATGATTGTAAGTTTTGCATTTTTGCTGCCTATAATTGGGTCATTAGCCTCCAAAGTGGGGTAAATAACTTCAGATTGGGTATACATATCAACTTCAGAAACCTTGCTGTTGCTTCCAGAAGGATCGAACACGCAGAATCCGGTGTCTGCAGTGCCATTGCAGCTCCCATATTTCGCATAATTATAAAGGCCGACAGAAGTGCCGTAAATGCTCCATAAAAATATTATCAAAATAATCCACGACAAAAGCTTATAATTTTTGTATATAAATCCCGCAAGTTTTGGTGAAACTCGCATCGTTTTTCCGGTTAACGAAGATTTTATCCTGTCGTCAAGCCCGCTTCTGCATTTCCTGAAAGTGGCTGTCCTTAAAATGCAGTCCAAAGATTCCAGAGTCAGTTTTCTGTATTTGGCGCTGAAAATAGAAAGAATTGCAAACATTGGGAGCGCGATTAGGCATAATACCATTTAACCACCTTATGAAATGATTTTCAAAACAGAATATAAAAGTTTGGGTTTTCTCGGATATTTTGAGAACCAAAACCAGTAGAGTGAATAATTCAACTTAAACTGCACCCGCTCTTCTGGCTTAATTGCAAAAATGTCATTTCTCCTTTTATTCTTGAGCCGTCCTTGAATTCCCATGTCGGATAAGAGTCTATATTTGCATTCAGGCATACCTGGGTCTGGCCTGAATTATCAGGCAAAGAGCATTCGGTGTAATCAACATACTGAAAACTTTCTCCAAATAATGCTTTTTCATTGTTGCAATGCGAGCACCAGTAAGCTCCGTACATTTTTACTCCTTTGTCCGTAAGGCACTTGGCAAAATTATCATATTGATTTGAAGTGGTTGTCATGCCGGATATGGTGCACGATATAATAAATAG
>CAYHTH010000110.1:0-3433 GCA_964359525.1 uncultured Methanosarcinales archaeon
AGCAGCGCGATTAATTTTGCTTCAATATTTTCCTTATGGGTATCTTCTCTTACAAAATCCGGCAGATAAAATGTTGCAATCAGCGCAAGTGTAAAGGTGAACAATGGGGCTGCGGCATTGCTTAATGCAGCAACAAGCGAGACAGGCCCGAGAAGTATTGCATAGTCAGAAATGACAAATGCAGCCGCATCTATAGTTACCTTAAATCCAAGCAGTCCCTTTATTTTGTTTTTCATGTTTTTGAATGTCCTTGCGAAATCCCTCCTAACAGAAGGAATAATCAAAACAAGGAAAGCAGAAAAGCCAGTGAGCCTCAGCCACAGGACTCCGCTCCAGAAATCAGTCACGGTAAAGACATGCTTTGCTGTGATATAGGCTATTGCAATCGAAAAAGTTGAGCCAATCATGAGATAAAACGATTTGTTCAGCCTGAACATTTTTTTTGATTTATGATAAGCTGCAATCAGCCCTGCTGCAATTAGCAATGCAAAACCAAATAACCTATACATGGATAGGGATTCATTCAAAAAAAAGAACGATAGAATAATGACGAAAAGAGGAGTAAAGGGGTAAAGCATAGTGATTCTTGAGATTTCCTCATACTTAACCGCCTCATAATATAATATCACTCCCACAAATGCCAAAGCACTTGAAGCCAGGGCGGCCAAAAAATCCATAAGACTTAGCGGGCTGAAATGGAAAAACGGCAGCAAAAGAAACAAAGAGAGATTAGAAACTCCATTTAATATTATATACACAAGCGGATTTGTCAAATATCCTTTTGAGATTACATTCTTATCAATAAGCGAGCATATTGCCCAGATAAACTGCGCTATAAAGACAAAAAAAATCCATGTTTGCATTTAATTTTGTGAAACAGCTTTGTTTTTTAATTTATCTAAATAAGCGCATGCGCTGCAGACATCATTTACACTCGGCTCGCCGCATTTTGAGCAGGCTTGAATCATTTCACCCCTGAATTTTTCTTTCAGTATAGGCAAAGTTTCTAAAAATGAATTAACTATTCCATATTTTGTCCCTGTAAATTTCTGCTCCATGTCATTAAGCATGTCTCTTACCTGCGCCCTGAAAGAATGCACAACATTGGGGCATTCGTTGAAATTATCCAATAATCCATTTATGAAAGCGTAAGTTGTAACTTCTTTTTCCATGCATAAATACAACGGCTTTATTCTTTGGGAAAATTTCTCATCTTGTGTTACTCCAACTTTTGGCCCTAAGCGCGCAGACGCGCCAATATTATTTTTCATCTGGTTCATTATTATGGACTGGCACTCATCATCAAGATTGTGGCCTGTTGCTAATTTTGTTAATTTTAATTCTCTAGATTTTTTATTCAGCAAATATCTCCTGAAAACACCGCAGATGCTGCAGGGTTTCACATTCAAAATTTTAAGCATCTCGTCTAAATTAAAGCCAAATTCTTCTTTGTATGAGAAAATATTTAGTTTGACTCCATTCTCATCGCAGAATTTTTTTGCTGTGACTAAGGTTTTATCTCTATAACCTGCAATTCCCTCGTCAATTGCAATTGCATGAATTTTTATTTTTGGGTTTTGTTTTGAAAGTTTGTTAAGAATGCTTAGGACAGTAAGCGAGTCTTTTCCGCCTGAAACGGCAACGCCAAGATTTTCTTCTTTTCCGAGCAAATCAAACTGCCTTATAGTTTTGAGGACCTTGCCCCCAAAGTATTCATTAAAATGGCTCCTGCAGAGCTTTTCCCCCGCAGTCAATTGGATTACCGGCTTTTCGCTGCAGCAATTTGATTTATTGATTTTTATTTCCATTTTTTGGGTTTGATTTTTATTTTATATTTTGAATATTTTTTAGTTGATGAATTTTAGTTTATTGAATTCTCTTGATATTATCTAATTTAATAATTATAATTTTATTTTCAGCCGCCTGAGATAACAGACAAAATCTTTATTTCATCATTGTCTTTTAGTTCTTCATCTTCCAAAATTAATTCATTATTTCTTGAGACAATAACCGTTACCGGATTTATCTTCAGTTCTTTTAACAAATCTGAAACTGACGAACTATTGTCTAGCTCTATTAGTTTATTTTTATTTTCCTTGTCGATGAAAACAGCTATTTTTATTTTTTTCACGATATTTGGATAAATCCTTTTATTAATAAATGTTATTGAAAAACATGTTTCCAGATAAATAAGATAAATTTATATACATAAAAATTGCAAAATAAATTAATGCAAAAAAGAGGGCAGATAACTGTATTTATTATAATTGGGATAGTTATGATAATAGTTCTGGGTATTTTTCTTTACTTAAGCGGCTACAGCACAAAAGCGCAAACATCAGTGAATATAAAAGAAGCTGTAAATCCTTCCGATACAAACATTGTCAAGACATATGCTGAATCTTGCCTAAAGCTTGTGAGTGATGATGCTCTTTTCAACAGGATAGGCCTGCAGGGAGGCTACATCAATCCAGACAGCACTACAACATATGGCGAGCCTGGTGTTGGATTCCCCTTGCCCTCGTCATTTCAGGGCAAGAAAGTACCTTATTATCTTACGGGGGAAGGAGTAGCACCATCCTTAACATATAGTGCTTTTGTTCCAGACCTAGAATTAGTGAAGAAAAAATTTGAGAACTATATTCTAGTTGAATTCGAGAAATGCTTCAGCAAAAATACTTTCAAAGACATTGGTTTGGAAGTAGAAAAACCACATGTGGATTACCAGTCATTAAACTTTGACTTGTCAGGCACCAGTGTTAATATAAGTGCAGAGTTCAATAAAAACGATGTTTACGTAAATCTAAATTATCCTATTGTCATAAAACGCGGCCCTGCCAGAACTTCTGTTGAGTCTTTTAACATCATGCTGCCTATAGGTTTTAAGGTGTTATACGAAAGCGCGGCTGCATTGGTCAACAATACCAAGAAAGTTCAGCCGAATGCTTATGATATTTCAACCGATTGCAGCCTCTATGATAAAAATGGATTTACCAATGTCTACTTGAAGGAAAGCGACAGTGGTTCAAAAGAAATTGTGCAGTTTGTGGATTTCAGCACTTATTATAAAAATTACTTGAATGCGTACATATTTCAATTTGCGGTGAAGAATGTTAATATAAAAGGAAGCTGCACCGGATGATTTGAATTTAATAAAGTTTATATATTCATTGTTTCAAAAGTTAAATGAGCATGAAAAAAAGTCTTTTGTTGTGTTTCGTTCTTATCCTATTAATAATAAATATCGCTTACGGCCTTGTTCCTGATGCTGATCAGGACGGCGTCCCTGATGCAAATGACAGATGCCCGAATTCTGACACCATGAATGTAGATCAATTCGGATGCAGCTGCGAACAGAACGAAAATTGCAAGTACACTGTTTCAGGCTACGTATTCCTAGACAATAATGGAAATGGTGTATTTGACGGCGATG
>CAYHTH010000111.1:0-3318 GCA_964359525.1 uncultured Methanosarcinales archaeon
TTGACAACACAACTGTAAGCGATGTCATGACGCGCAAGAAAAATGTTGTTTCAGTTGGCTCAGAATTGCTTGTCAAGGATGTATTGCAGCTTCCTACAGCTAAAATGTACTCCAGATTTCCAGTTTATGAGAAGAATAAAGATAATATTATCGGAGTGCTGTACCTTAAAGACATGTTGAAATATGTAAAGGACAGCAAACTGGATGTGCCCGTTAAACAAATAATGAGGAAGCCTTTTTTTGTATTTGGGCATAAAAAAATTGATTCAATGCTGCGAATGTTTCAGAGCAGGAAAGAGCACATGGCAGTTGTCATAGACGATAAGGCGCAGGTTATTGGCGTTGTGACAATCGAAAACATCCTGGAAGAGATTGTCGGGGAAATAATTGATGAAAGCGACAGAATAAATCCAAGCATCCAGCAGATATCAAAAAACGAGTGGCTGGTCAATGGAACAGCAGACATCGAAACGGTGAATGCCAAGACGGGATTATCAATCAAGGAATCGGATTACGACAGCCTGCACAGCTTTATTGTAGCAACTTTGGGGCGTCCTCCAAAACTGGCAGAAGAAATCCCATACCAAAATTTTAAATTTATAATTGAAGACGCGCAGGGCAAAAAAGTTTTGAAAGCGAGGATAATCAAAGTTTGATTTGGTATTTTTCCAAAAACTTATTCTGCTATTTCAAGTTTTCAGGCTGTTTCAATACAAATATTTTAATACCATAATCAAAAATATCAAATAATGGGCCCGTACTGTAACGGATAGCAGACTCGGCTTCGGGCAATCTTACAAGGTTGTAGGAAACCGGGCAGTAGGGGTTCGAATCCCCTCGGGCTCATTAACTTTTCTTACCAAACCTTTAAATAAATCCCTATTAATAGTTAGTTTATGGAGCACCCAATAGTCGAAAAAATTCTGAAAGAAGGCATAAACTCTGTAAACCTATCGATGCTTGATGAAAGCGCAAGAAAAAGGATTCTGAGGGACGTCGGCGATAAATTGTACAAGGAAAATAAGATTCACGAAGCGGTTGAAATCCTTACAAAGGCAAATGATATGGAAAAACTGGTAGAAATGGGGGACTCATTTCTCGCCCAAGGCAGGGGCGAGCTTGCTGCACTCTGCTTTATTCCGACAAAAGACAATCAAAGGCTGAGCAATGCTGCCGTGCAGTGCATAAATGCAAAGAATTACAGATTGGCTGCACAAGCTTATGAAGCGGCAGATAACAGGCAAATGGCGGATTTTATCCGGCAGAATTTTGTTGAGGTATGATAAATGCAGGTTGCAAAGAGATGGAATTTCGGGCTTGGGACTATATTCAGCTTGATTGTCATATATTTTATTTACCTTTACTCAAAAAGCAAGGGATGGAGCATATTAACTTTTATATCTAAATGGTATTTGATAATTGTCGGAGGAATAATAGCTCTATCCTTTGGCATGATTATATTAGTTCTTCTTTTCTCTTTGATTATGTTTTTGATTGCACTATTAAAAATTAATAAACCAAATAAGAAGAATAAAAAAGAAAAATCTAAAAATTATATTGATGCAGAATATGAGGTAAAAGAATAAAAATGTTTAAGAAGCAAACTCATAATACCATTTTTGCTGCTGTGCTGGTATTAATAATTTTAGGAGGGATTTCTTACTATTTCAGTTATAAGATGGAAGTCATGCAGAAAGATTATAATTCAAAGATTGTTGAGTTGAACAAAAAATCTGAGGATGGCCTCAATCAGCTCGGCCGGTCTTTGGCAGCTAAAATAGATGCTGTAAGATTAAACCTTTCATCGGAAATAGGATTAATCAGTACAAGCCTGCAGAATTTCAAAGGCCAAAACCAAAAAGAAATAAAAACATTATCCGATCTGATAGACCAAATAGAGCAGCAGAGCAATATTCAGCTGAATGAATTAAAAACTCAGGTAACCAATATCAGGATAAAAAGCGCTGATTTTACAGCCATTGTAAATGATGTGCTGCAGTCTGTTGTCAGTGTCAGCACAAACTTAGGGCAGGGAAGCGGCGTCATAACCAACACAAAAGGGTATATTGTGACAAATGTCCACGTTATCAGCGGTGCAACAGCTATAACAGTAACAACTAATTCTGGCAGCACTTATAGTGTAAAGGAGATTATTGGATATGATTCAAATGCCGACATTGCTGTACTCAAGATTGATGCTCCGGGCCTGAAAGCCCTGCCTTTTGGCAACTCGGACAATCTGGAAATTGGCGAGAGAGTAATAGCAGCAGGCAATCCTGCGGGACTGTCATTTACAGTTACTGAAGGCATTGTAAGCGCCCTTAGACAGCTGAGCAACGGCATAAAATACATACAGACTGACGTTCCTATCAATCCGGGCAATTCCGGAGGCCCTCTGATTAATGCTCAGGGCGAGGTAGTGGGAATTAACAACTTCAAAGTTGGGGGATTTGAAAGCCTTGGCTTTGCGATTTCATCAAACGATGTCAACACTATTGTTACAAAAATAATAAGCGATTATGAAGCTAAACAGACTCAATGAATAAAATCTCAGAAATAATTTTTATTTTCGTTAAATTTAAATAGTTCTATTCAACTTATATTCTGTGGGTATGGAAAAAAAAGAGGGAATGCCGGAATGGTTTTACTACGTGTCAATACTAGTCGCGTTTCTTTTTACAATATACATTTCTGTTTATGCAACAATACATTTTGAAAGCATAAAATACATGAATGTGGTTGTTGTATTCCTATTCATGACCATTGCAATGTTTTTCCTTATATCTGCCGTTTATTTCAAGACTGAAAAATTAGGATACCATACTTTGGCCCCGATATTATTTTTCGCCGGTGTAGTAAGTCTAATTTTTTACGCTTATAACGCAGTTGACGCTACCAGCATAGTGCAATATTCAATAATTTATACTATAATTGTATCTGGAATTTCATTATTCATTTTGTTGCAAAAAAGCAAGCCAGATAAAGTGCCAGTTCAAGTAGCAGCTGTTCCTGTTCAGGAAATGGATATTCCGGTTCAGACAACGGCTGCTCCGGTCGAGGCAACTATCGTTCCAGTTCAGACGGTTTCTATTCCAGTCGTTGTTAAAGAAGTTAAACCTGCCAAGAAGAAGGGTGGGAAAGCTAAATAAAAGTTTTCATGTTTTAGTTCTTAAAACCCCAAAATAAGATAAATTTTTAATTCTTTGGTATAAACTTAGATTCCTAGGGGGCTGTAGTATAGCTAGGTAGAATTCGTGGTTCGGGCGAACTTATTTCCGGGAAGCCACGTGGCCCGTGTTCGAATCACGGCAGCCCCAT
>CAYHTH010000112.1:0-3261 GCA_964359525.1 uncultured Methanosarcinales archaeon
TTTGGATTAAGTTCAAGAATTTTTTTTATCCTGTCCTCAATCACGCTTGGCATCAGCCCATTTGTAGGAGCATGAATATGATATAAGTTTTTGCAATTCTCGATAATAATCCTGAAGATATCAACAATATCATTTCTGAGAAAAATTTCTCCTCCTGTGACATCAATCCATGAAAACTTGTTGGATTTCTTGAAAAATTTTTCAATTTCTTCCAGAGAAAGCTCGTTTACCGGCTTTCTCTTCCATATGCTGCATGCAACGCACTTCGACTGGCATTTGTATGTAACCACAAAAGTCAGCTTATAAGGAAAATCAAGCCTTTTGTAATTAGACTGGACTATATTTTTTATCAATATAAGTGGTTTCATCATTTTTTTGTCATGTTATATAAGGTATAGGTTTTATCCCTTACAGATATGTTTTTATAAACTTTAAGATTGAAATTCTGCTTAAGGCTTTTGCAGACAGTATCCTTGAATAGCTTGTAGTTAACACACCAATAACCATCGTGGAACAATACGCAATCATAGTTTATAAAAATGTTGTTTAGTATTTTGGGATTTGAATAATAAGATGTCTGCAATGCATGGTTACCATTAATAAGGAACATTGAAGGAACATGCGTGAATATAATACAATTTTCACCAAGTTCTTTAGTTGCATTAACTGAAAAATCATGATCTGTTCTTGCATCCCAAGCTTCTTCGCCAATAGCGCTTACAAACTTTATGAATGGTAAGAAAGAGATTATTATAATCAAAATTATAATTAAAAATGAAACATAAAATTTTTTTAAGACTTTATTCAAAAAATTTTCAATAATATAATACGCCCCAATTCCTCCCAAAATAAATAAAGGAATAAAAAGCGTTTGTGAGAATCTTACATCAATTCCATATTTAAACGAGCCGGCATAAAAAAACAGATAAATTATAAAAAATGATAAAAACCAAAGCAGCATAGAAGACAGCTTAAGAAATTCTTGTTTGCGTATCATATAGGCCATCCCAAAAAATGCAAGCAGTGTATACAAAACAGGAAACCTTTCGTTATCAAAAAAAAATCCCCCATTAACTTTTAAATTGTTTAATGCATATTTGTTGTTAAATTTATATCCTTCCTGATTCCCCCAGCTTTCGTTAATGAATTGCTTGCTGTGAAAAACATAAGGACTCATTAATACAAAAAAGAGAATAGCACCGATTAGAATTTTTTTATCAATCTTTTCTTTGACAAAAAATACAAGTAAAGGAATAACTAATAAAGGGGCTTCAGGCCTTATTTGAATAGTAAATGCTAGTGAGGAGATAAAAAACGTTAAACTCGGAAAATTTTTATTTTCTAAAATTAGTTTTAGCGAAAATATTGTAATCAAAGAAAAAAACACAAACAAGGATTCAGCGCTTATGGTTGGAGCAAACAATAAGGATATGGGGTTTAAAGCAAGAAGCAAAGCGGATACTAAAGCTGCTGTTTCATTCTTAAACCAAACATATACAACACAAAAAATTAACAATATTGAAAATGACGATGCTAAAATCATAAAATAAGAGGCATTATTTTCGCTTACGCCAAATATAAAATAGATTACAGAGAGCATCACAGGAAGTCCATTGGGTTGCTTATTTAATACGCCTTCAAAACAATGTTTTGGCGTGCCATAATTGCACAAGACGGCTTTTCCATCGTGCACTATGTTCTGCGCTATATTGAGATAAATATCCTCGTCAAATAAAAGCCTGTGGGTGTTTGGAACTACAAAAGCTCTTAAAAATAATCCTATCATGAAAATTAGTATTATTAAAATCCAAGAAGTTTTTTTGAGCCTGGCAAACTGGTTTTTTATTTTTTTTATGTTCAACAGCACACTTATGAAAATCACAATTAAATTCAATATATTAATCAATGGAATATAATAAAAAAGAAATTTTACGTCTGGCTTGAGCCAATAATATATCAAGGCAAAGATATTTATTAAAATCAGCAAAGGCAGAATCTCAAAGAATGTTTCCTTTAATTTCATTTTTTTATTATTAGATAATCTCCTATTGCAAGATATTTTGACTGCGTTTTTGCAAAAACTTCAAATGCGTCTTCTGGGGTATTAACAATTGGGTAGCCGTGAAGATTGAAGCTCGTGTTTAACAATACACCTATACCTTTCTCTTTCTTCACATTTTCCAAAAGTTCCCTGAATATTTTATTTTCATTTCCAAGCATTTGGGGCCTTGCAGTATTGTCAGAGCTTACGACAGCTTTTATTTTATCTACAGCATTTTCTTTCGCATCATAGCCCATAACCATAAATTTGTCATACTGCTTCACATTATAAAAGACCTTATCCGCATCTTCTTCAAGCAAAGAAGGACAAAATGGCTGAAACCAGCTTCTCTGCTTTATTTTAAGATTTAATTCGTCTCTTATTTTCATTGAATCTGCCGGAGCAAGTATGCTCCTGTTGCCCAATGCTCTTGGGCCAAGCTCCATCCTTCCCTGAAACCAAAGAACAAAATTTTCTTTGCATAATATGCCAGAAACCTTGCTAGTTATATCACTGCATTTTTCAATTTTGAATTTATTTTTTTTGATTTTTTTAATAAAAATACTTTCATCATAATCAGGGCCCAAATAAACATCATTTAATTCACATCCTTTTATATTGTTAAGCAGATAATTGCAATATAAAGCTGCGCCGATAGCAAGCCCTCCATCTCCCATGTGCGGAAATATATGCCATTTTTTAACATAAGGCAGAACTTTCCGGTTGGCTTTTATGTTTGATGCCACGCCGCCTGCCCAGCAAACATCCTTCAAGCTGGTTTTGTCAACGCAATTTTTGAATAGTTGTACCATATGTTTTTCAAGGGTGCTTTGCGTCATATATGCAAACTGCTCCGGCGAGCTGTTCCATAAAATTTTTTTAAGCTCTTTATATCTGTCAATGACATTATGTTTTGATTTTATGTCCATCCCTTTTACTTCAAAAAAATCAGCCATCCTGTTTTTTGATTCTGGAATTATATTCGAGTAGCCCGCAAGCGCCATAACTTTCCCTTCATCTTCCAGTTCCCTCATGTTCAAAAGCGAGGTGGCCTGCTCATAAAAGATTCCAAGTGAGTCCCTGCCGGAAATCGAGGAAATTCTTTCAATTTTCCCGTTGTCAAAGATGTTTACAGTGCCGGACAGGCCGTCACCAATCCCGTCAAGTGTTATAACAAGCGATTTATTGAATCCGGATGTATAGGCTGCAGAAGCGGCATG
>CAYHTH010000113.1:0-3250 GCA_964359525.1 uncultured Methanosarcinales archaeon
TACATCAGTTAGAATTAGCAAAAAGGCAGCGGAAAGAGGTTCCCTAAGCCCGTTACGACTCCCATCAAACATCCGAGAATAATTGCGATTAAAATTTCAAACAGCATTTTATTTTATTAAAAAACACTAAACTTAAATATTATTCTATAAATTATAGTTAAAAAGAGGTACTCATGCTTGGAAAAGTAAAATTCCGGCGATTGTCACAAGCCGCACTGGAATTCTTAATGACTTATGGCTGGGCGATATTAGTAGTTTTAATTTCAATAGTTGTGCTTGCATATTTTGGAGTTTTAAGCCCGGATAACTTTTTGACTGAAAAGTGCGTTTTGCCCGCAGGACTGGCATGCTTGGACTTCAATGTAGAAGCTTACAGAGTTATTCTTGTTTTGCAGAATGGATTTGGCGAAAGTACAACAATAAATCAAGTGACAGTTTTTGGAAATAATCAGCAGTGTTCTGACAACGAAACTCTAATTTTAACGAATGGTGCTAAAGCTGTAATTACTATAACTGCGTGCAATAATGGAGCAGAAGGCAGCAAATTTGATGGAATAGTAAATGTTTCTTATACCGTAGAAGAAAAATTAACACACAATTTAGTAGGTACGTTAAGAACTAAAGTTGCCCCTGGAGCGTCCACATCATCACAAGAAGCATGCCAAAATGCAGAAGCCAATGACTTATGCGATGGTTTGGATATTGTATACGGGCAAGGCTACAAGGCGGCATGCTGCAGTGAGCATAGCTTGTGCTGCTTGTAAAACGAAAAGTTATTAAACACTAATGTCGAAGAAGATGGAAGAAGAGGTTACAATGAAAATAATTACCTTAATTTTATTGATTTTTATAATATTTATTGCCGGATGCCAATCTTATAAAGTCAAGGACGAACTAACCGGCCAGCAACCGGCAAAATCTTTGTCTGATATGCAAATTACCGCCTGCAATGCTGCGCATGAAGCCGGCACATGCGATACCCGGTTGCCAGAACTGGGAATTGTATTAAAAGAAGACTGTTGTCAGGTTCTAGGAAAATGTTGTTGAATAAAAAAATAATAATCTTTGGTATGATGTTTTTATTATTTGCATCTTTAGTTTCTGCTGAAGTTTGCGAGGTTGACAGAATCAAGCAGGTTTTGAAGAAAATACTCTTCCTTTATTATACAGAGCCAGGAAACGTTCCTTTAACCAAAGATGAAGTAAAAGATATGCTTGTTTTTTATCTGAGCATCAACGACCAAAATATTACGGTAGATTGCTCGGCATTTGGAAGCAGGTCAAACAAGCCAATATCTGATGTCGTAAATGCCGGAGAAAATGTCCCTGACAAAATACCGGCCTGTGCAGACGGAACAAAATATGGTGAATGCTCAAAGGCCCGGCCAGCGTACTGCTATGCCGGTGCAGTTTACAGTAAATGCGATTTATGCGGCTGCCCGACAAACAGCGTGTGCGGCAAATCACAAAAATGTGAAACAGCAAGCCAAAATATTACTTGCTATAAAGATATTGATTGCGGGCAAATATCATTTACCGGAAGCTATTACTGCGTAAATAATTATATTGTAAAAGATATTTTGAATTACACCTGTGCGAATCCAGGAACAACAAATTCAAAGTGTGTTTTAACCAACGGAACAGTTTGGCTTACTTATTGCAACCCAACCTATAACCAACTCTGCATATCTGGGAAAAGCACTTGCCAGACAACTGTTAATGACTCTGCACCTACAGTTTCTATTAGTGTCAGCCCAACAACAATAGCACAAGGGCAATTTTTTAATGTTACAGTTACTGGAACTGATGATGTTGGGTTAGCAGATATTTGGTGGTGGGGTAGCAGTACAGGGGATGCTGAACTAAACAAGGCGCATATGTATAGTTGCAATAGTGCAAAGTTCTGCATGAATAGTTGGCTTGTAAGCACTAATGCAACAGGAGTTTTAAAATCGGGAGCAAATTCAAGGGATACTGCTTACCCGGTTGCAGGTCAGCCGCACCAAGCATCAGAAGGGGCGGGAATTGCTTATGCTACAATAACTGTTACAAGCGGTATTGCCGATAGTGTTAATCTTCATAGTTTAACGATTATAAATAATAGCTTAAAAGTTGTTTATAGCAAGAACTTCATAACTTGTGTTCATTTATTAACAGAAACATATTCTATAACACATGTTCAAAACTATTATTGTGCTCAAGGCAACTATACCGAGGTAATACAGCCATTGAGCAGTTTTACATCTAATATACAAGCCGGACAAAAACTAAAACTATGCCATGGTAATAATTATAATGTATGTAGTGGATTGGTAACAATTACCTCATCCAATCAAACGGCATTAACTACTAATCAGACAAATCAAACTTGTGAAATCAATAAAGTAGTAGACTTTGAAGATTCACCACACTTGGCTTTCCATCTCAGTTGGAATCCAGATTTAGGTACAGAAGATGCCTACAATCTTGCTCAAGACGATGCTGCTCGTGCATGGCTTAGGGCAAAAGGAATAGAGATGAATGGGACCCCAAACGGCTTTGTGTGGGGAACAAAAATTAGTGGTCCTGTCGGAGTCACTGGTGTTATTATAGGCGATGCATCACCTAATTTTTTAGAGAATGACCAAGGGATAAGCGATAATGAGATATTAAGTATCCGTTTTCTCGATACACTTGTAAAATCAGTAACCGTAGGATTAACCTCAACACCATCAAATGTCACCTCTATAAACAATATTCCTTCAACAGTTATTATGGAAGCTTTTGATACTGCTGGTAATCTTGTGACTTCGGTAACAAAAACTTTCACAGGAGTAACAAATAGTGTTTATACACCTACGACAATGAGTCTTTCGGCAAGCGATTTTAATATAGCAAAAATAACACTCAGAACTACTCAGTACTCATACGGCGGAGTATGGCTGGAAGATATAAGTTTAAAAGTACGATGCACTTAGATTAGCATTATTTTATAACCCTGATTTTTTGTGCAATTATTTCATTCTTTCCATTATATTCCTGCACTTTGCCCTCAATCTCGACAAAATCATCTTTATTCAGATTTGTAAAATCCTTGTCGGTGAAAATAACAACCGAAACAGGAACCTGCTGATTTAATTCAATAAAAACAACACTTCCCTTGTCTGTGATTTTTGTTATTTTTCCGCTTAGCTTGACATCATCTCCGATATTTTTGTTTAAGAAATCCGGCTTGTAATCTTTTAATTCAATTCTTTGGGAAATAAAAAAT
>CAYHTH010000114.1:0-3237 GCA_964359525.1 uncultured Methanosarcinales archaeon
TTCACGGCTTTCCTTTAAAGATTAAGAACGGTGATGCAAGTCCTGTCAGGGCTGTTTTGGTTAAATAATAAGGACTCAATTAACTATTCCTTTTCAATAAATGTCGGGTAAGACCAGCCCTAGGCTTAAGTTCCACCAATGCTAATAAGTTTCTTGAAGAATAAACTGAAGCAAGAAACTGTTCCACTGAAATAGGATTATTAGATTGTATAACATTGGGGCTTGCATTGCTTAGCTTAGCTAATTCATAGTCATCGGTTGTTTCTTTATACATGCTGTTACCATTAAGAGAAAATATGGAGTATGCATGAAGTTTGCCATCGCCACGTTCGTACGTTACAACTCCTAATGATTTTGGCTTAGTATTTGAAGGTTCAATCAAAACTTGCTCCCTAACTCCAATAAAATCCCCGCCGTGATAACCTTCAGATTCCTTTAATACTATGCCTACCGTGCCGTTGCTCCAGTTATAGCCTCCTATCAGTAACTCATTACCGCTTCTTATAGGCGCTGCGCCCCGTCCTATCCTTTTTTGATAACGTCTCATAAAAGATTCTACCCTATTAACAAGAGTTAAAAATTCCTGTGACCGTACAGGATACCTAGGTGTAGCCGCATCATTTTTAGTGGCATAACCCTGAATAGCAGATGTGATTTGTGCTTGAATAGGCAGAGGTAACCTTAAGATTAATTCTCTTAATTGTTCTGGGTTTTTATCTGCTAACAGTTCTTCCAATCTTACCATGATTGATTAAATAGTAAGTGTATTTATAAACCTTCCTATATTTAACTACTCTAAAGAAATAACAAATATCTACTTCTTATAAACTATTTATTTTAACATTAATCCATAATTATTTAAATAATAAAATTATCATTTTTCTTATGAAGATTGGCTTTATAGGATTGGGAAGAATGGGCTTCAATATGGTTCTTAATCTAAAAGACCACAAAATAAAAGCTGTTGCCTACAACAAAAGCTCTGAGCCGACTAAAGAAATAAAAAAGAAAAAAGTTGAAATTGCTTTTTCTGTTAACGAATTAATAAATAAACTGCCAAAACAAAAAATAATCTGGATAATGGTTACTGCAGGAAAACCTGTTGATTTGGTGATTGAGCAATTATTGCCTTACTTGAGCAAAGGCGATATTGTAATTGACGGCGGCAATTCTTTCTATAAGGATTCTGTCAGAAGATATAATTATCTGAAAAATAAAAAAATTAATTTCCTTGACATTGGAACAAGCGGCGGCTTAAGCGGCGCAAGAAACGGAGCTTGTTTAACTATCGGAGGAGATGAAAAAATATTCAGGAAAATTGAGCCGGTGTGCAGGGCAATCTCAGTTAAAGACGGCTATGCTTACGTCGGTCCATCAGGAGCCGGACACTTTGTAAAGATGGTGCATAACGGAATTGAATATTCTTTATTGCAGGCTTATGGTGAAGGATTTGAATTGTTATTCAAGGGCCCTTACAAAAATCTTGATTTTCAGAAAATTTCCAAAACATGGAAGAACGGCTCAATCATACGCTCTTATCTTGTTGAACTGGCAGAGGCTGCATTTAAGAAAGATTCTAAATTAAGCAAAATTAAAGGCGTTGTCGGCGGCGGAGAAACAGGACAGTGGACAGTTGAAACTGCTTCAGAATTCGGAGTTGATGTCAGCACAATTAAGTTAGCTCTTGATGAAAGAAAAAAATCAAAATCAAAACCAAGATTCGCAGGAAAAGTTATCGCTGCGCTTCGAAACGAATTCGGCGGGCATGAAATTGTGAAGAAGAAGTGAATATACTGTTTCTAGATTAAAATTGGATTGTGGAGTTAATAGGTGTTTAGGGTTGATTAAGACGAGTTGTAAATAATGTTCTACTTTTTAAGTAATTTTTTTAATGCTTTTAAATTTCGTTGTTGTGGTGTATTTTCTTTTTCTTTAGCTTCATCTTTAATCTTTTGAAATTCTTCTAAGGCATAAGTCCTAAACTCAATAAACATCAAATACCAAACTATTAAGAAAGAGATTACACCATATATAAAAAATCCAGTGGCAAAATTGGATAAGTTAGAAAAATATTGGTTTTGGGGGTCTGTTAATGTTAAAATAGGCAATACCAATGAAACAGAAAAAAACCCACCAGCGAGTATATATCCTAAGTCTAAATGAAAAGGTAGTTTTTCTGCTAATTTAACATTATCTTGTATATTTCTGTATTCTTTAGTAAGTTTGGTATTATTCTTCTCATTATTCATTTGTTCGAGAATATCATCACGTCTATCTATTAACTCTTTTAACTTATTTGTGCGTCGAGTAAGCATATTCTTCATTAAAGGTGCTGTAAGTGAATATATAGCAATTACTAAACCTAATCCTACCATCGAACTACTAATAAGAAATGCTTCTATACTTTCACCACTAAATACTATTTTAACCACCTTCTTAAAAGATTTTCATTAATAAACATAATTAGAAGAAGGATGCTAGTAACCAAGAATATTCCCATAATAAAATAATTTCTGGTTTTAAAGTATATTACTACATTGGTCAAATTAATGAGTAATGCAAATAGGGCAAATAATCTTAATCCAAAGGCTAATTTACGCTTATTCATCTGCTTAAAATTTAACTCAAGATTATTTAAATTTTCCTCTTTTGTCAAGAATTACCACCCCTCCTAGGTTTTCCGCTTCCGAAAGGGCTTAAAGAAGCTGGGAAAACCTTAAATATAGGCTTCCCCAGTTCCATAAATTGTTGAAGATTTATGAAAGGAAAAAAAGGAATTGCAGTTCTACTCGGAATATTAATCGCAGTTGTTGGAGCAATAATAGTGGCTGGGGTTATTAGCACTTTATCTCCTTGTGTTAATTTTGTAGTAGCTCTTATTGGAATATTTCTTCTTATTGGAATATTTCTATTAATTGTAGCTATCATTTTTGGTGTTACTGGAAACCTCACTTTTTTTGGAATTAGTGGTGCTGGTTTCTTGGTTTTCCTCGCTATTTCTATTTTGAAATGCATTTAATTCTGTAAATGCTTTATAGCTTAAAACACCAGCAAAAAAAGAACCCACCAGTTCAATAACTAAAATTACATCAATCATTCAAAACACCATCTTTATTTTCAATATAGAAAGATTTAGGAACCGAAAAAAGAACAGAAGACTTAACAGCCCACAAAACCAACACATTTATATAGACTCATAATATACCAATTCTCTACTTTTAAGATAATTAAAAATAA
>CAYHTH010000115.1:0-3153 GCA_964359525.1 uncultured Methanosarcinales archaeon
CCGTCGCTAAGGTTCAAAGAAGAAGCATAATTTTTTTTATTGGTGGTGGAAAAAGGATTATTAACATCAGCCAAGTTTATTTTTGCAGTGCTCAAAACAACCTCTTCGCTGAAAGCAAGCAATAATTTCACAGGAGCCAAACTTATTATTGCTCCGGTTGCCGGGGTTATGTTAAGTGTCGGGACAGTTGTGTCAACAACTATTGTTGCTGTGTACAAAGAATTCATAAAAAGATTGTTCTGGTTCTTTGCATTCAGCTCAAAAGTGTATTCTCCTTCAGGAAGGTTTTGATTCAGGTTCAGGTTCAAAACTTTATTGAGCTCGCTGCTTGGCTGCATCTGAACCGCAAAACCAGTGTTCCTGTTTACTACCCTTGCAAATGTTATAATTGCAGGGTCTAAAAATAAAACTGTGATAGTTGGTCTGGTGTTTCTGGTAAAAAATTTCTCATTAACTTTTGATGCGCCGGTTACGTTCATTCCGATAACGTGGGGATTCAAAGCGTCCTTATGCGCTTCAATTATTATGCGCTTGACTTGTTCCAGATTCTTTGCAGGATCCTGCGAATAATATCTTACAACATTGTTTCCTTCCTGCAATGATAAAATCTTATTTCCGCTGGAACCATCAAAAATACTAAGGCCGCTCAAAATAAGTTTTCTGCTTGTTGTAAAATTATTGTAAGGGTGGCCTTGCAGTCCGCATGGCTCTACACATAGGTATGTTATATAATTGTCAGATGTCCGCAGGCTGGCAGAAGTATTTGCGCTCAGCTTGTCGTAAATGTTAATGTTGAAGCTGTCAACCACTCCCTGCTTGATTATAGGAATCAAAGTGGTGTTTGGGGCAAAATGATCCTTTTCGCATAAATCATCTGTGCAGTCAGGCGCATTGTCGCCGTCCGCATTCTTCACGCACTGGTTTCCGATATTCTGGCATACTTTTATACTGCATTCATCGCCTGAAGGATTTATAAGATTGTTGTTTTCATCGTGCTGTATATTTTGGCTTGAGCATTGCGATGGGTCATAGTTCCTGCAAGTCATATCTTGGCATGAGCTTGCCACACCATCGTTAAAGTAGCATTTAAAATCTCCCTGGGAAAGCGCTCTGGATTTTTCTAGAGTGCAAACATCAAATATATTGTTGAAAACCCTGTTGGTTTCTATTGAGGGCGTGCCTTTTTCAACGCACCACCTGCAGTTATCTTCTTTTGCGCTCACACAAACTCCAGCATCAAAATCATTTCCAAGATTTTTCCACGTGCAGCTTCCAGCCCCGCAGTTATCTGAGCGGCACGCTCCCTCTGATTTGTAGTCATAGCACGACATTGAGGGCTCGCATCCGAAGCAGTAATTTACGATTGAAAAGGATTTATCATAAAAGCAGTATTTTCCGGTCTCGCAGTCATTCCGCGCACCGAAAAGCCCAAAAGGATTTCCAATCCTGCAGTTGCTTCTTTCAATGCACGCAGGAACGTTGTTATTTATAGAGCATATTTTTGGAGAATTGCATTTCAGACTGAGTATAAGCCTATTAAAGCTGTCGCAGGAATAAGCTGAATTATCCGCGCAAAAATTGTTCGTTGAAAATTTGCCCAGGCATTCTATATTTCCCAGCGATGCTGTCTTGGTTATTGTTGGAGTTGCTGCCTGAAGAGTGTAATGTGATTTAACCTGATAATTATAAATAATTCCAAATGCAAGGTCTGACGACGAATCGTCAAATGTGGTTACGGTTGATGTCCCAATCAATGCAAAATTTGTGCATCCAGGCCCAGCGCATTTGAAAATTTCATAAAATGATACCCCCCTGCCGCATTCATCAGACCACGACATTGTAAATCTCTTTTCTCCTTTGATGGGCCTTACTTCAAAGCTTGTAAGTTTCGGAACATAATTTGGGTTTAAACACACCCCGGCTACATTGCCGCAGCTGCCTCCGGATTCTGTGTCGTCTGCAGCGCTGCTGCATCCTGTATCTCCGCCGTTAAAGTCTGCACATCCGTTATTGTCATTGTCAATGCCGTCATTGCATTGGGGAGTTGCACAAACCTCGCTGCAGCTTGTCGTTCCGCTATAGAATGTTGAGCCGGAGCCGGTGCATCTGCTTTGAGGGGCTAACACGCCGCCCGTAACGGAACAGCAGCATCCAAGCGCGCACGCATCTACGGTTCCGCAGTCTTTATTTACAAAGAAAAAATTTGAAGAGCATTCATTATAACTAGCTGGCCCCTGCGGATTTTGATCAGACTTGTAATAGCTAGGAAAATTTGATTCTGGTTTCGGGCAGCATTCCTGATCAAGTTTGATTAATCTGTCGGTAGAGCATACTCTGTCACCTGCTCCGGGATTGGTGCAGCATCCAAGCACAAACGTGTCAGCCTGCGAGTATACTGCACTTAAGGATGTCAAAAATATTAAAACTGCAAATATTGCCGGAAATATTTTTTTGATTTTCATATTATGTCAACAGTTATTATTTGGTAATCTGAAAGCTGCCCGTCGGTAACTTCTACATTAAAAGGTATTCTTTGGGGGTGGTCTGGCGTCGTTGGAAGGGAAGGAGATATAGTAAATGATGAAGAAGTGAGCGGGTCTTCATCAGGGTCTTCTGCTTTTAAATCTGAATCACGTAAATTAAGAGTGTCTTTAGTTATTATTGTGTCTTCTGCAAGCCGCAAATAATCTGGCCTTATGTAATAAAGTGCAGGCGCCCTATTCTTTCTGGCAAACCTGTATTCAAACTGCTTTCCTGATATCTGCGATTTGTCGTCAGTAATTATTACTATATCATCTTTCGAAAAAAGATTATCTAAAACACTTATTCTAAAAGAATTTTTATTATTGCCAACATCCTTAAGATTAAAATTAATTTTCCTTACATCATTGCTTATAATATCTTTTACAAAATAATATATATCTCTAAGCCTTACATTGGCTGTTGTTGAAAATGTGTCGACATAGGTTTGCTCGCTTGTTGCTTTATTTATTACTTTGATGGGCATTGAAGTTTTTATTCTCACATCAGAACTTGCAATAGTGACAATTGTTTTGCTTTTGTTTACGCTTATTTCGTAACCTTCGTTTGTGAATGAACTTAAATCTGCGCAGCTTTCCATTTTATTGTCAATATAACTTTCTATTTGTGATT
>CAYHTH010000116.1:0-3144 GCA_964359525.1 uncultured Methanosarcinales archaeon
TTTTCTATTGCCGGGCCTATGGTTCTTTTGGTATCGGGGTACAATTCCATAACTGCTGCCGCGAGAAGATGCGCAACAGAATGCCTTAACGCATCTAAACCTTCCTTGTCTTTTAATTTCAAAATCTGCAAATTTGCGTCCTCATTAATCGGATAGCTCAAGTCTTTTAGCTCGCCGTTTATTTTTGTAGCGACTGCCTCTTCTGCCAGTCTCGGGCTTATCTCCTTCGCAATCTGCTCTGCAGTTATGCCTTTAGCATATTCTTTTACGCTTCCATCCGGGAAAGTTACTTTGATGTGTGTCATCTTTCTGTATGATGTATACCCAGTTTATATATTTTATTGATACTCAGTCTAATGATAATTTATCCAATTATATATAATTCACTTATTTCATGATCAAATAAATATCCTGATTTATGCGTTCTTACACACAAATCCTTTTCTTTAGTGCCCGCTGACTCATACAAAACTTTTTCCAGATCTCCACAAACGACTTCTCCTTTTTTATCTATGACTATTACTATGTACGGCCTTTCCAGTCCTCCTAATATTCTTTGTAGCCTGCCTAATTGTTCCATACCGTTGAAATCTACCCTATGCAATTGAAGATTTGACATTTTCATTGGCCTCCGTTACGTTTTAAAACAGTTAACACTGATTGAATGCTTTAAACAAATAAAAATACAATTTTAAAAAATTTTCAAAAGTCCAAATTCCAAACAAAACTTTAGAACCAAGATTTTCCTTAGGTTTACAGGACCCAGAAAAAATCAGAAACTAAAGTATTTAATCGTCGGGAACAATGAGCAGCTTTACGCTGTCTCTGTAGTTGTAGAAGTAGTCAAAGTTGCAAAGAATTCGTTTAATTTTAAAAAAATTAAATTCTCCATAGCAAAAAGGAAAAGCAAACTTCTATTTATAGTTTTCTTTTTTGAGTGTGTTTAGGAAAGTTTATATTGCAAAAGAATAAAGAAGTTAAAATGACATATAAAGAATTAAAAAATTTTCAAGAAATTTTCGGAAGAAAAGATTTCTCCTTTATATCTGAACCTGTAAATATAGGTGAGATAAGCGAAATAATATTAACAAAACTTGCAAATCCAGACGGAAATGATGAATATTACATTAGCAAACTCAATCTTTTTATGAATAACTCAAGCTCATTTTTTAATTGGCTTGGCGGAGCAGTAATTGACGAAATAAAAGAAGGATATACTGCAATTCAACAGATTTTATCACAAATTATTGGGCTTTTCAAACAGCCGCCCGACAAGCTAGCGGCAATAGGCAGGGGTTATTTCAGAAAATTCAACAAGACATTCCTCTATGGGTTATCAAGAATTATAAAGGGAATCAGAACTGTGTTTAATCCAGAATTAGTATCAGCCACGAACATTGACAGAAATCAATTGGAAAGATTTATAATTGACAAAAGAGAAGGATTAGGCGATAGGTATGTATTTAATACAACTGGCAACCATGCGTTCATAAGAAAATTAAAATTATTAAATAAAGCAGAATTAATTGTTGCTGAGCGTTTGTTGCTAAATCCGCAAAAGGCACGAAGAACTCGTAATGGCTGGATAGATTTTGGAGAGAAAAGGGCGCCTGTGAGAATACTTGTTAAGCCCCGCACTCTGCTTAAGGACGAGGTGTACTTTTTATTTAGGATAAGCGAGCACAAAGATTACGACCAACGGTTAAACAGCATTCCCGGCAGGTTTGAATTCTCAGCAGCTTGATATGCAGAATTTATTTTTATCTAATAAATAATTGCCACAACTACCCTTGTTATCTGCTCGAATCTTACTTTCTCCGGGTCAGGATATTTATTATTATCCCCTTTGAGCATAGCATACCATCCTTTTGAATCATGCCCAATCTCGGCAACTCTATGTGTTACAGTTCCATTTTCATAGCTTGACTTGTATGCAACAATGTCGCCGACATGAATATCATTTTCATTTTCCGGAATTATTTGGATTGCTTTGCTTGTTGAATCTATTACCGGGTCCATTGATTTGGTGTCAGTAAAAATTGCCCACTTTGCATTTTTGATTTTAAGGACAACTTCATCACTAAAAACGTAAATCTGGTCGTTTTTTATCCAGTTGGATGGAGAAGGCTTGTCTCTTGAAGCGCTGCCCTGTAATTTTTGCAAATCCACAACGCTGCTTTGTGTGCTTACCGGCTGATCAACAGGGCTGGAGCTACTCATAATTCCTGCGTACATAATGCTGCTCACCCATCCAAGAGCAAACAGCATGACTGCAAATATAGCTGCTTTTTTGTTCAATTTAACCCCCTATGTTCCTATACAATTGCAATAACTAGTATATAAAGCTTTCGTTTATTTATTACTACCTAGTGATAAAATAATAGAATAGAAAAGTTTATAAATATTAATATTAAAAGATTTAAGAGATATAATAAAAGATGTAAATTTAATAAAAATATTAATGTTAATATGGAACCGAAATTCATAGGAAAGGCGAAACTTACGAAGCAGGGTCAGCTTACACTGCCTCAGGAGGGAAGGCAAGACTTGAAAATAGATTCTACATCCGATGTTTATTGGTACGAACTCAATGATGTCCTGATCCTGGTCAAGGATTTGGTTAATCCGAATGAAATTATGGACGTCATAACAAATAAAAAAAAGGGAAATAAAAAATAAAATGGCAGCACTTCCTTTTCAAAGGCCGCTTGGATTGATAGCACTGGCAGCTGTTGCTGCATTTATAATTCTCTACCTCAGGAGGCCAAAGCCGCAGGATAAAATTATTCCGTCATTAATGTTTATAATGCAGGACAACAAAAGGTCAAAGCAATATTCTTTCCTGCAGAAGCTCATGACAAATCTTCTTTTCCTGATGCAGCTCCTCTCAATTCTTGGATTGGCATTGGTGGCAGCAGCCCCTTTTGTCAAGATGAAATATGACACTACACTGGAAAATACAGTGGTGATAATTGATGTCAGCGCTTCAATGCAAGCCAAAGAGAAGGGCATTGCAAGGTTTGACACAGCCATTGGCGAAGCAAAAAAAGTGCTCAGCGGAAGAAACAGCATAATCTTGGCTGAAAATACGCCATTAATTGTTCTTGAGGATGAAAACACTGACGTTGCGCTGGATGTCCTGTC
>CAYHTH010000117.1:0-1304 GCA_964359525.1 uncultured Methanosarcinales archaeon
TTAGGATACTCATCATAAATCCTATTACTAAGCGTTCTTCCGCCTGATTTTGAAGTTAATCCGCCCCACTGCTTAAAGAAGAAAGCAGTCCCATATTTTCTGCATTGTTTTCTTATCTCATGTACCCATTCTTCTTTAATTGGCCTGTGATGAGGACCAGATTCTCCGCCAACGATTGCCCAGTGTATTCCTCTTAAATTGACTTTACCCACAGACCCTATCAAAGGCTCGAAACTGATAAATCGTATTGCGGCATTAACTTTTTTTAATTCACCTAATCTAGGTAAAACCTTATCATTTTCTATTGAAGTTCCGAGCCAAACATTTGGCAGTACTTTCTTATAATATTCATTAGTGAATTTTCTCATCAAATGTGGCCTTTTAGTTAGTATCTGGAAAGTATGCCAATCTGCTTTCTCCATAGTATCAAAAACTCTTTTAATAAAAGAAAAAGGCACCTGTTCATGAAATAAATCTGACATGCTATTAACAAAAATTGTTTTTGTTTCTTTCCAAGATAAAGGCAATTCTACATCCTTTTCGTGAAGTGTCAGTTTAAATCCGTTCCTATATTTGCCATTTGGATTCATCATTTGCAATCTCTTTGCCAGACGTTCTGCATAACAAAACGCACAACCGGCACTGACTTTAGTACAACCAGTAACCGGATTCCAGCTAGAATCAGTCCATTCTATCCCGCTTTTTTCCCCCATCTTCCTATGATATTCCATATTTAATATTTAAATATATATCTTTTCCTTTAAATAGTTCACACGAGAATGTCCAGTGCTACTACAATCTATATATTCCAGTAGTAATAACTCAAGAACCAACTCAAGAAAAATAAAGAAAAAATAAAATAATAAATAAAAATCCTAAAACTTTACTTCAGGCGCGTTTTCAGCACCTGGAGCTGCGTTGAAGTAATTCCTGTCTGCGTAGCCAAGCTGCCTTGCGACATATTTTGTCGGGAATGTTTTGATTCTTGCATTGAAATCCTTAACAGCATCATTGTATCGGCCTCTTTCAACTGCAACTTTATTTTCTGTGTTTGCCAATTCGTCCTGCAGTGCCTGATAGTTTTTTGTTGCTGTCAATTGGGGATAATTTTCTGCAATAACGAGCAGTTTTGATAATGCTGATTCTATCTGGTTTGCGGTCTCAACTTTTGCATTCACATCTGGGGCTGTCTGCCACTGGCTTCTTAATTTGGTTATTTCAGTCAGCGTAGATTGCTCGAAATTTGCTGCACCCTTGACTGTTGAAACTAAATTTGGAATCAAGTCAACCCTTCTTTGATATTG
>CAYHTH010000117.1:1404-3117 GCA_964359525.1 uncultured Methanosarcinales archaeon
CGCAGACATCGAGGATTGCGCCAGAAGGGTGGTTTAACTTTTTCATGACCCTTTTCTTAAACACTGTTGAGCATCTAGGGCAGTGCATTTTTTTGTCCATTTTTTACGCTTTAATCCATTTCTGAATGATTTTTTTACAATCTTCCCTTTTATTTAATAAATCAAATTCCCAGAATCTTAGTACAATATAGCCTTCTTTAATAAGTTTATCATTTTCTTTGAAGTCTCGATTGATATTTTTAAATTGAGCTTCTGTTTTAGGTTCTGAATAGAATTTAGGATTGCAATGCCAATAGTCTCCATCTGCAAACAATACTATATTTGGCTCAATAAACGCATCAGCCTGACAAATTGTCCTAATGGGATTATGCTTAATAAATCTAACATGTAATTCATCTAATATACCGAACAATACCAATTCTGCGTTTGTGCTATTTTTTGGAAAAATTTGTTTTAATCTAGCTCTTCTTATTAGGTTTATAGTCTCATTTGAATATACGTTTTTCTTTCCTTTATTCCAAGGAACAATTCCTTTTTGAAATTGTGTCTTTTGGGTTTTTTCTCTAATAACCGGATTTTGCATTGCCTTTTTGGTGGCAATTGAAACTTTTTCTTTATCTTCTTGAGTTAATTTTTTCCCTTTATTCCACCCTTTCACAACTCCGATTGTTCCTTTATTCCATGGACTTTAACCTTTCCTGAATTCAGTTTTAGGTGAAAGTCTTTTGCCCGTTGCCCAGAATGAAGGAGGGTGAGTTAAAATTCCAAATTTCTTCTTGTACCAGAAAAGAGTTTCGTAAGGCATTCCTATTTCCTTGGCTATTTGAGGAAGGGATTTCTTATTTTGAGTATACTCTTGAATTAGGAATTCCTTTGTTATTTTCCATTTGTTAATGTTTTTGCAAAATTCCATATAAATCACCTCAAAAGTTTTCTATATTCAAAAACTTATGAGTTATCGGAAAAAGAGAACTTGCAAGCGAAACTGCATAAAAGGATTTTGATGATAATCAAAAGACTTAATTTGGCAGTTTTGCGTGTCCACTTTTTCAATTCTAAATGTAGAACTCCTTTATAAATCTCACGTGAAGATGTCCAGTGCTAGAAGCTCCCACTTCCACCTCCGCCACCAAATCCTCCGCCGCCTCCTGAAAATCCTCCAAATCCGCCAGAGCCCCCGCCTCCAAAGCCGCCTCTGCCGAAGCCGCCCATAAATAATCCGGCGGCAGCACCGTGGTAAAAGCTGTTTTTTTGTTTTTTGGATTTAGGTAATTTTTTTACAGTCCTAAAAATGCTTATTGCGATCATTAAAATAAAGATAATAACAAATATGAAAATAAATGAGGAAAGCTTACTTGAACTCTGGCTTTCGTTTCTTAATGCAACGATATCTGCGTCATTTGAGTTCAGCAATAATCTTTTTACTACATCTTCTGCCTGCAGAACTCCTTTTTCATAATCCCCATTTCTGAAATTTGGTACCAGATAATCTCTTGAAATACTTCCTATTAGTGCCGCATTCAAAGTGCTTTCTACGCCATAGCCCACTTCCCACCGGTATTTTCTGTCTTTGACTGCAATATATAACAAAATTCCGTTATCATTGCCTTTTTTTCCAATCTTATTCTGTTCAGCAATTTTTAATGTGTATTCTTCAAGAGAGAAATCCTTTGGATATTCATTTTCTATGTAAACAACAAACTGAACTCCGTT
>CAYHTH010000118.1:0-3057 GCA_964359525.1 uncultured Methanosarcinales archaeon
ATAAACATTTATTCTTATTTTATATGACTCAAACTCCAAAATCTTTGGGCTTTAGGATGCCAGCAGAATGGGAGAAACAGGAAGCCGTCTGGCTTTCTTGGCCGCATAATTTAGATACTTGGACAAAGGAAATGCTGAAAGAAGTTGAGAATTCTTATTTTGAGTTTGTGAAAGCACTGCATAATGGGCAAAAGGTCAAGATTTTAGTAGATGATGAAGAATCAAGAAAAAATGCAGAATTAAAACTAAAAAAATCAAAAATCAATCTAAACCAAATCATTTTCTGGCAGATTAAGAATGTTGATGCGTGGATTAGGGATTACGGTCCAACTTTTGTCATTAACGACAAAACAAAACAAAAAGCAATGGTGAAATGGGCTTTCAATGCTTGGGGCAACAAGTATGATGACTTGAAAGAAGATAATACAATTCCTTATGAAATGAACAAGAAAATGAAATTGCAGATGTTTGAGCCAAAAATTGTTCTTGAAGGCGGTTCGATTGAAGTGAATGGAACTGGAACACTATTAACATCAGAACAATGCCTATTAAACAAAAACAGAAATCCAAACTTAACTAAAACTCAAATTGAGCAGTATTTGAAAGACTATCTTAATGTTTATAATATTTTATGGCTAAAAGATGGGATTGTTGGCGATGACACAGATGGCCACATTGATGATTTGGCAAGGTTTGTCAACCAAAATACCGTGGTTTGCGCATTTGAAGACAAGCCGGATGATGAAAATTATGAAATTCTGAAAGAGAATTATGAGTTATTAACCAAGATGAAAGATGAGAAAGGAAATAAGCTGAATATCATAAAACTGCCAATGCCTGGATTTGTTGGAGATAGAGGAGGAAGATTGCCCGCAAGCTATGCTAATTTTTATATTGGCAATGAATCAGTTGTTGTTCCGGTTTTCGGGTGTGATAATGACAAAAAAGCGTTAGAAATCCTGCAGAAACTTTTTCCAGCAAGAAGAGTTGTAGGAATCAACTGCACTTCCATGGTTTATGGATTCGGAGCTTTGCATTGCGTGAGCCAGCAGGAGCCGAAAATATAAAGAAAAAATATTTTATTCTTACAGTCCGGCTTCCTTCTTCAGCGTTTCAGCAAAATCTGTTTTTTCCCACGTAAAGTCAGGATCATTTCTTCCGAAATGGCCGTAAG
This sequence comes from uncultured Methanosarcinales archaeon, assembly GCA_964359525.1. Taxonomy (GTDB): domain Archaea; phylum Nanobdellota; class Nanobdellia; order Woesearchaeales; family GW2011-AR4. Next base: position 1,175 of record CAYHTH010000118.1, read on the forward strand.
ATGCAGTTTTCCTGTAGATTGGCCTTCGCAAGTTCAAATGCGCAATTATCCAGCCTGGAGTTAACTTAAAATGTTTTTTAACTAACTCAACAATTTTTTCTTCCGGAATTTTGTTTGTTCCAAAAGTGTCAACGTTAATTGATGTTGGCTGCGCAACTCCGATTGCATATGACAACTGGACTTCGCATTTGTCAGCTAGGCCTGCTGCAACAAGGTTCTTTGCAACATATCTTGCAGCATAAGCACCGCTTCTGTCGACTTTAGACGGGTCCTTGCCTGAGAATGCTCCGCCGCCGTGTCTTCCAACTCCCCCATAAGTGTCAACAATAATTTTTCTTCCTGTGACTCCGGAATCCCCTTCCGGGCCTCCGATTACAAACTTTCCGGTTGCGTTGATGAAAATTTTGGTATCTTTGTCCATCCATTTTCCGCAGACTGGCTCTATGACTTTACTTTTTATCTCTTCTTTTAATTTATCTTCGCTTATATGTTCTAAATGCTGCTGCGCAATTACAACTGCGCTTACTCTTTTTGGAACTCCATCGTGATATTCAATGCTGACTTGTGATTTCCCGTCGGGCCCTAAATCAGAAACTATTCCTCTTTTCCTGACTTCTGCCAATCTTGCAGTCAATCCATGCGCAAGAATTATTGGCAAAGGCATCAATTCAGGAGTTTCGTTGCATGCAAAGCCATACATCATTCCCTGGTCGCCAGCGCCCTGCTCTTTGTTTGAGCCTTCATTTACACCCTGTGCAATGTCCGGGCTTTGTCCGTGAATGCTAACCAAAACACCAGCATCTTCACAATCTATTCCAAATTGAGGGTCAGTGTAGCCGATTTCTTTTAGAGTCCTTCTTGCAATGCCCTGTATGTCAGAATAACCTCTTGTTGTAACTTCCCCAGCAACAACAACCAATCCAGTTGTGGTCAGGCATTCAACAGCAACCCTTGAATAGGGGTCCTGCGCAAACAAAGAATCAAGAATAGCATCGCTTATCTGGTCGCAAATCTTGTCAGGGTGACCTTCTGTAACACTCTCTGATGTAACGTAGGTTATATTAGCCATTTTCTCCACCTCAATAGTTTAGAATATTCATTATTAGGCTGTTTTCCAAGCTTTTATTAAAAACTTTCGTGTTATAAATATTCCAAAAGGAATAATTTTAAATAGAAGTTAATTATTTGGAAAGAAAGGTAATTTTGGTTAATAAAAATTAAGGTTAAATAAAATCAAATTAATTTACCAACAAAATGACTTACGAACTGGAAGAAATAAAGAAAATCAGGAAGAAATTGGAATTGACGCAGACTGAATTGGCCAACAGGGCAGGAGTTTCTCAGTCTTTAATAGCAAAGATAGAAGCTGGAAGGATTGACCCAACTTACACAAAAACAAAGAAAATATTTGCTGCTTTAAGCGATTTGGAAAAGAAAGAAGAGATTAAGGCAGAGCAGCTTATGACAGCTAAGATAATCAGCGTTGCCCCATCTGATTCCACAAAAGATTCAATAGAAAAGATGAAGAAATTCCAGATTTCACAATTGCCGGTTATTGATAATCATAAGCTAATCGGGCTTGTTTCGGAATCGACGATACTTGACGCAATGCTTAACTCCAAAGGCAATCACATTCGTGATATTATGCAGGAATCCCCCCCAATAGTTTCAAAGACAACTTCAATACAGGTAGTTTCAAGCTTGCTTAAGCATTTTCCAATGGTTGCAGTAGCAGAAGAAGGAAAATTGGCTGGAATAATCACAAAATCAGATTTGCTGGGGAAATTGTATAAAGGATAGCTACACTCTGTTTCTTAACTTTCCTAATTTCCCAAAATCATAAACCTTGTCTTCCACAGCAAAAACCTCAAAATCATCAAGAT
>CAYHTH010000119.1:0-1278 GCA_964359525.1 uncultured Methanosarcinales archaeon
CAAGGTTTACATCAAAAATTTTGATTCCCAGCCGAAAGACAGGACTGTAAAGATAGTGAAGGACAGCAAGGTTATAACACAAATTAAAGTAACTATAGCGCCGCACTCAATCGAAAACTTCATATTTGACACGCCCGCCGGAGTATCAAAAGTTGAGCTTGACCCGAAGGACAGCCTTGATGTTGATGACGCTGCCTACATTGCCACCCCGCCAAAAATAAAAAATTCCGTGCTTCTTATTACGAATGAGAAATCAAGCAATCTTGAACTGGCGCTGGAGTCTGCTAAGGATATTGATTTGAATGTTGTGAATCCGCCGGTGCTGACAATTAATACAAAAAAAGAGAAAGTTGATCCTTACAAGCATGACCTGATAGTAGTATACAAAATAAATAATGCCAACAAAAAGGATGGAATTGTGCCAGGCACATTTCAGGATATTCAAAATTATGTGGAAAAAGGAGGCAATGTGATAATTGCCGCTCAGGATGATTTGAAAGATATAAACACAGAAGACCTTTTGCCCATTAATATGAAAGCCAAAATCAACAAAGCAACAAAAGTATGCGTGGAAACAATCAACCAGATAACAAAACAATTTGAGAAAGAAAGATGCTTCACCACTGCAGGAGCTTATTTTGGGGCGGATGCCAAAAAAGGAACAATCACATTTGCTTCTGCCGATGACAAAACTCCTTTGATAGTCTATGGCGAAAGGCAAAAAGGAAAAGTTGCTTATTACGGAATACTTGACGATTCAAGCGACTTCAAAACGCTTCCGGCTTATCCCATCTTCTGGAGCTCGCTCATAAATTTTATGGTCGGGGCAGAGGACATAAAAGATTATAATTTCAAAACTGGGAAAATATTTGTAGTAGATGAGCAAAAAGTAACTACACCTTCAACCAGCTTTACAACATCCAGAGTGCTGATGGATGAGGCCGGCATTTACGAATTCAACAATAAGAAATATGCAGCCAATCTGATTGATGAAAAAGAATCCGATATTGCGCTGCCATCAAAAGTTGAGAGCCGGCAGGCGAGGGAAAAACTGCTGGGAAGGGAAAGCAAGGAGCAGGATTTTAATATTGAATTTTTAATTTTATTATTGGTGTTTTTGTTCATGCTCACTGAATTTATATACATAAAGAGGAGAGGGGATTTATAACAACCCTTCCGCGAGTTGACGGCGGGAAACTTTTTCCCTAAAAAGTTTCATCAAAAAGTGTGCCATTAATGGCACGAAAAATAAAAAACAAAATTAAAAAAATTAAAAAA
>CAYHTH010000119.1:1378-3026 GCA_964359525.1 uncultured Methanosarcinales archaeon
AAAATTAAAAAAATTAAAAAACCAAAATGGCATTTATAATTCCGGATTACTCGAATATTTATTGCGCGTCGAAATACTGCGTTAGGTACTCCTATGTGCTGATTGCAATAATCCCCATTCTGCTGTTTTTATTTTGGCTTACAAGAAAGACTTTTGTGAAATTCAACAACAAATTCGAGCTGGAAAATTATGTGAAATCAAAAAAGACAGACAGGAAGATAGTGTTTGCACTGAGAAGCCTTGCATTTGTATTTCTGCTGATTGCGATTGCATCGCCGTTCATGCTTGAAAGCAAAACCGTTCCCGGCAATCCAAGGCTGACAATTCTCGTCGATAATTCAACATCTATGGCACTTTATAATTCAAACATAGCCTATGATTTATACAAAAAATTGGAAGGCACGGTGCCGGTGCAGATAAGAACAATCGCGGGCGGCGAGCATTCAACAATCGGAAACGGGATTCTTAACAGCATAGAGGGCGATGACAATGTTTTGGTTGTTACAGACGGGGTAAACAACGAGGGCAAGATGCTTGGAGACATTATGCTTTTTGCTTCCGGAATAAATTCTTCAATCAGCACTCTGAAAATGGATGCTGTGAAAAATGATGTCGGGGTTACAATTGACGGCCCTCCTGAACTGATAAAAGACACTGAAGGTGATTTTGTAGTGAGGGTTTCTGTTGTCGGCAGCAGCATTCCTTACACTCTGCAGGTCAGCATGGATGATTCAGCGCTTATACTGGAAGAGCAGGGAAGCGGTTCCAAAACATTTGCGTTTTCAAAAATATTTCCTGAAGGGGAATACCACAAATTGACAGCAAGGCTTCTTAATGTTGGCGGCGATGATTATTTCCCGAATAATAATGTTTATTATAAAAGCGTGAAAATTGTTCCAAGGCCGAAAATACTTTATTTGACACAAAAAACATCTCCACTGGCTGAGCAGCTGTTTAAGATTTACGAAGTTGACGTCAGGGACTCGCTTCCTTCAGATTTGTCAGATTATATGGCAGTGATTTTTAATGATATTCCAGCCTCGAGCATAAATTCCCGCATTGACGGGCTCAGCAGTTACGTATCAGACGGAAATGGGCTGATATTTTTAGGCGGGGAGCACTCATTCGACAGGGGAGGATACAAAGGAACTTTGCTTGAGACACTTCTTCCTGTAAAAATCGGCGCAAGCGAGGAGTCGAATAAAAGCGACATAAACATCGCATTAGTCATTGACATTTCAAGCAGCACGTCTGAATCAATTGGATTGGAAAAAGCCCTTGCAATAAGCGTTGTTGACAGCCTGAGCGAGAAAAATAATATTGGAGCTGTTGCGTTCGGGAACGGCCATACAGAGCGATGCCAGGCTTTTGACATACTTCCCGGCGGCTTAAAACCTTTAAAGGAAGTAAAAAAAGAGCTTAAGGATAGAATCTCCAGACTTGATTTCGACGGGCAGTCATGCTTTGATGTCGGCATACAGGGCGGAGCGCAACTGCTCAGCAAAGCAGGCGGAGGCAAAAACATAATTTTCATCAGCGATGGCAAAACAACATACAACCAGCTGAGACAGACTACTTTAGATATAGTAAGAAGCGTAAATGCTCAGGGCGTAAAAGTATTTACCGTCGGAGTGGGAACTGATATGGA
>CAYHTH010000120.1:0-3025 GCA_964359525.1 uncultured Methanosarcinales archaeon
GTGGATAGGATAAATTTAAAATAGGGGAATAAGAATTATATTATAAAGCGTTGATTTAAGATTAATGATAAACAAAAAATTAATTCAAAAACAAAAATGACAAGGCTTATTTTGGATTTAACAAAAAGCATAGAAGAGAATGCCGCTGCCTATTTCGAGAGGGCAAAGAAGGCAAAAAAGAAGATAGGGGGAGCTGAAGCTGCGCTGAATGAAAATCTAAAAAAACTGAAAGAGCTTGAGCAAAAGAGGGACAAAATAACTGTTGAAAAATCAAAACAGGAAAAATTAAAAGAAAGAAAAGCCGAATGGTATGAAAAATTCAGGTGGTTTACGAGCTCTGAGGGATTTCTTGTTGTGGGTGGAAGAGATGCAACTTCAAATGAGATTGTAATAAAAAAGCACACTGAGCCGAATGATTTGATTTTTCACACTGACATGGCGGGCTCTCCGTTTTTTGTCGTCAAAACAGAAGGAAAATCTGTTGGAGAAAAAACAAAAGAAGAAACGGCTGATGCGACGTGCACTTTCAGCAGAGCCTGGAAATTAGGACTGCAGACCAGCCCTGTTTTTTACGTGAATCCTGGCCAGGTAAGCAAGAAAACAAAAGCTGGAGAGTTCATGGGTAAGGGAGCATTCATGATTTACGGCAAGACAAATTATATTAATAATAAAATAAATCTTGCAATCGGAATAAACCAAAATCAGCAGGTAATGGCAGGACCGGCTGATTCTGTAAAAAAAAGCTGTGAAAAATATGTCGAACTTGTGCAAGGCGATGAAAAATCAAGCTCCGTTGCAAAATACATCCGGCATAAAATCGGCGGCTCGCTGGACGAGATAATAAGGGCATTGCCGAGCGGCGGGTTTAAGGTAAAGAAGGAATAGTTTGCACTAAATTAGATTACATCATCGGGTTGGTGGAGGGCAATCAATAACCCATTTAGTGCAGCAAGTACATTCCCTCCCTTAAGAATTAATTTAAAATAAAGAATTACAAAAAATCAATTAAAAAATAAAATGTTCATCACCATAAATCCTGAAACACCAAAATTCAAATGCAATGCCTGCGGAAGCTGCTGCAGCCATATCAGGGGAATGATTCCAAATGATGACAAAGAATTTATAAAAGAAAATGCTTTCGGAAAGCTGCCGGTCATCCAATTAGCTCCCGTCGAGAGAATGACTTTTCCTTTGTGGGACTGGGAAGCAAAAAGGTTTATGGAATGGCAGAAAGAAGCAAATGTTGACGCAAGAATAAGGCCGTTAAGGGCAATTCTGGATTTAAATTCAAACAAAGCAATAATCCTGACATATTTCATGGACAGCGAGACTGATGCGTGCCCTATGTTAAAAAATAATAAATGCTCAATCTACCACACAAAAAGAGCCTATGTGTGCAGGCTGTTTCCCTTCAGCAGAAGCCCTTTCATAAATATCGGCCAGGAATCAAAAGAAAATTTATTTGGCAGCTGCGGCGCTATGGAAAAAATAATTCCAGCAATGCCGGATAATTTTGATGAAATGATGAAGTTTTTAAATGAGGCGTTTCCTGACGGCTCTTTCCTGAATGCAGTGCAGAATGACATAATAATAGAATGGGCAAACAAAATAATTGTTGGCTTAATAAAGAAAAAAATAATAAGGCCGGCGATGAATTACCCTTACGATTTACTGCTGAAAAGAATTTCCAGCGCTGAAAAAGTAGACTTCACAGATTTTTTGGTTGAAATAGGGCACACAACTGCAAAAGAAAGGGAAAATTTAATAAATAGATTCGACAACAGCTCAGATGCAGAAAACAAAATAAGGCAGTATACCTAACTTTTCCTAACATCACGATGATTTCGTCACAAGAAATGAGGATTTTGGAAACTGAAAGTGATATTCCTAGAATCAACCTCATGGAGAATGCTGGCAAAGCCGTTTATCTAACCATAAAACAAAGAATGGATTTGAAAGACAAGAAAATTCTTGTCATCTGCTATCACGGCAACAATGGCGGGGATGGGTTGGTGGCAGCAAGATACCTAAGCGATGAGGCTGAAACTGACTTGCTGTTTATAGGCGATGAAAACAAGATGAAGAAGGAAGCACTTGCAAATTTCAGGAAAATCGAGCACAATGACAGAATACAGATGCTTGCCGATGACGAAGTTAATTTTGATGAATATGATATTATCGTTGATGCAATTCTAGGCATAGGAATAAAAGGAAGATTGAACAGGGAAATTTCCGCAATAATTGACGATGTAAATAATTCGAAGGCCTACAGGGTTTCTGTTGATATTCCAACCGGAATTGACCCTGACACCGGAGAGATTGTAGACAAGTGCATCAATGCCGACTTGATTGTGACCTTTCACGACATGAAGAAAGGCATTGAGAATTTCGAGGATATAGTTGTTGTTGCTGATATTGGGCTGCCGAAATAAATTAGATTCATTGAAATATTTGATCCATCATAGTATCTATTGAACATTCTCCGTCTGATTCAGGCGCTTCAAAAATTTTTCCCTCAATAGATTGGTGTATTCGTTCCAAAGCAGGTTTCATTGGATCCTGCTCAAAAATTTCTCGTTTAGCCCTCTGTCTGTTTCTCCAATAGGAAAAACGAATTAAATCAAAAAATTGTTGTTTATCATATTCAAAATGTGTATAAAAATGAACCCTATACCTCCCTACCCCTTCTGAATCTTCCCACACAAGAACTCTCTCTTCAGTTCTGCCAAAGTGGTCATTTTTTGGCCCTACTAACCCAAACTCACTTTTAAGTATTAACCTTGCCCTATCTATATTATTTCTTCCTTCTTCCGTATAAAAGTATTTCTGGAATAACATATTTTAAGTTATAGAATAGTGTATTTAAATCTAATGACAAAATAAATTAAGCAGGTATAGGAAAGAATATAAAGTCTAAATAAATCATATCATGAATTAAATAAATGCGCAAATAACATAAAAAGTTTGAAAAGCCAAAATGACCTCCTCTGCGGGCTAAAGCCGCGCAGTATCCATTCAAGCTAAA
>CAYHTH010000121.1:0-3008 GCA_964359525.1 uncultured Methanosarcinales archaeon
TAGTTATTGTTCCGCACAATGAAGAAGTTACAGCGCCTCTTGAATCGGTTGCTGTTATAGTTACTGTAAATGTGCCGGTTGAACTATAGATGTGCGAGGCTGAACTTGTACCTCCTGCTGAAGTTGTTCCGTCTCCCCAACTCACTGTGACGGAAAATGTGTCGCCGTCAGGATCTGAAATTGCGTAATTGATTGTTGCTGTTGTTCCTACAACTACGGGCGAACTTGATGGATTGCAGGATGAGATTGCAGGAGGATGATTTACCGAAGTTTTTACCACGTTAAACTGGGTGCCGCCGTTGCAGTAATTTCTTCCAGGCGAAAAAATCGGGTCAACCCAAAAAGAATAAGTTCCGCCGGCTTTTACAGGAACATCTGTTATTCTGGTGCCTGTAATTCCATTTTCACAATAATAATGCGGGCTGTTAGGGCATGTCTGAAAGTGAGGGTCATCATACCTGTCATTTGTGCCGTCATCAAGTCTTACATTATAGCTGACTGCGCCGGGCACCGGATTCCATGATAAATCTATATTGCCAGTATCTCCAGAAAGTGTTACAGTTGAAGATGGGCTAAGTCCAGTAGGTGCCACGCACGGCTGCGTAGTAGTAGGATTTACCGTTATTGTTCCGCAATTGCCAGTTGTTGAACCTCCACGCGAATCTGTAGCAGTTATCCTAACCGAGTAAGTTCCGGAATTTTGGTAAGTGTGGGATGCAGAACTTTGGCCGCCCGGGGTTGTTGATCCGTCTCCCCAGTTTACTGTAACTGAAAATGCATCGCCGTCAGGATCTGAAATGGCATAATTGATTGTTGCGCTCTGTCCTGCATTTATTGTTTGCGTTGCGCTGCATGAGTTTATTGAAGGGGGATTATTCGCACTTGGAGTGCATGCGTCTCCAACTCCGTCTCCATTAGAATCTTGCTGGAAGGGATTCCAGACATACTCACAATTATCCTGGAAATCTGCCTTGCAATCGCAATCATAATCATCAAAAGGAATCCAGCCCAAATACACAGTGCAGTCAGTGTAAGATGGCTGTTGTGCTGTGCTGCATTGGTTATAAGCATAAGCTGGAATTACAAATACTAAAAACATCAAAACTAAAATTAATAATTTATTTTTTTTCACTTTAACGCTTTTGAGGTGTATATTTTACGCCAGCAGCGCTTTTTCCAAAGCTCTTACTTAACCCAAGCGCTACAGATGCATTATGATTATCTCCAGTTTGCCTATAGCTTACCATAGCTGCTGGCTTAACGCCTTTAATCCCTCTAGTAAATGCAACCGAAGCATTGACATCAAATTCTGTGCCTGCAGGATAACCCACGCTTCCGTTATATCTTGTCACATCAACTGAAGCAACAGCTGTTGCCAGTGTTCCCTCCACTAATCCGGATGCCATTAAATTAAGTTCTTTTCCTCTCAAATTAGATGTTCCGTAATGGCCGGCAACTGATACTCTGCTGCTATCGGTAGAGCCGCTTATAAAACCGCCAACCATTCCCTGTGCTACGTCTCCATTGCCAGCAAAACTAGTTCTTTTGCTTGGATCATTTGGATATTTTAAATTCACTAAATATCCTCTTTGAGTTATTTTGTCATAAACGTATACAGCGGAAATCCCACCTGAGGCATTTCCAACGTGAAATACAGCATACTGCCCATTTGCCTTGAAAATATTTCTTGTTAAATCCATGCTGCCTGCTGAATTGCCATTCTGATTAACATTGCCGCTGCCAGATGAAAGCTCTGCCTCAAGGTCTGCAAAAAAGTTTCTTGAATTGAATACTCCTTGGAATGAGAGACCCTGCGTGCGCAAATCTGCAGCCAGTCCTTGGCCTAATACATTTGTTAAGTTCCCAAGATGATAGCCTGCAAATGTCAAAAACCTTTCAGATCTAATATCTTTCAGAAGCGCGTCTATTTGTTTAGTATATCGTTCGCCTAATTCTTCTAGTTTTTTGGTATATTCATCACTCAAAACCTTTAATTGATTCTGCATCTGAGCCTTTGACGTTTCTTTTTCAGCTTCGGCGTTTGCTGCTAATTTAGCAATATCAGCTGCATACTTAGAAGCATCCGCCTTGTATTGTTCATTCAAATCCTGGATTCTTTTCACAAGCCCCGCAGCATTTTGCGTAACCACAACAGGAAGTTTTAAACTTTCACCTGGCTGTGATTCCGAACGAATATCCAAAACGAGCCTGACATAATTATTATTTCCCAGCAAAGTTGACAGCTCTGGCGCTGACAAGCACTTATCATCCAAATAACTTTTTTTGCCGACAGGATATCCTTCTGCACCGCTAACTCTAATCCCACTTTTTCTTCCGCCGTAAGACTTAAAGTTTCCATCAATGCAGAATGAATCATCAATAGTTACAACAACGGGCATCCTACCTGCCAAAGCAAAAGAAGGCAATTTTTGAGCTCTGAGGATGTCATAGAGTCCATCTTTGTCTACAAGCTCTAGCGGTTCTATTACCCCCTGCCTTTTAACCTTTACAGAAACTTCACGCTCCTCATCAGCTTTTGCTGGAGCCTTTGCAGTTTGAGAACTAGCTGCAGCACCTGGCGTTTGCGCATTAGAAGCTGTTGCTGCATACAAAAGTGACGCAATAGTAGCCGCCGCAATTGGAAATGTTCTGCTTAATTTCATCAAAATCCCCCGTGTATGCCATAGAAGCCCAATAATATATAAATCTTGCGATGTTGTTACTATCCTATAATGGTATTAGTTTTTTCCAGAAGTGATTAAAAAACTAAAATTAAGTATTTATGCTCACAGTTGAAGAAACACTTTTATCCACGAATGCACTTCCAATTCCTTTTCCGACATAAAATGAGGACTGGCTTAGCGCATCTCCAAGCACATCAATCAAGCCTCTGTGTTTTTTGTATTCAACAATTTCTGCCTTGATGTTCTCTTTTTTCTCTATGTAACTAATCACTTCAGCTTTGCCGCCGAGCTCGTCAACTAATCCATAATCTTTTGCCTGCGAGC
>CAYHTH010000122.1:0-3007 GCA_964359525.1 uncultured Methanosarcinales archaeon
GAAAACAATTTCTTTGATTGAACTGGAATTTCAGGATTATATTTTTTCTTCTGCAATCCGGCAGTCAGAAAAACTTCGGGAAAACAAATAATGTCGCATTTATTCTTATTGGCTATTTTAAAAAAGTTCTCCACTCTGGAAATATTTTTATTAAAATCGTTATAGACTTGAAATTGCACTGCGCAGATTTTGGTTTTTTTAGGCATTTTATAGTATTGATAAGTGTCTTAATACATCAGCAACGCCTAGATGTATTTGTTTTCTTGTGTTTAATTCTTTTAATTCTTCTTTTGTAAACCATTTCCATTCTACATTTTCATAATTTAATTCAGGTTTAAAATTAATTCTTTCTTCTGGCTCTATTTCAAGTATGAAAGTGTGATAAGTAAAATTCGTTCCGGGCTTTTTATAGGCATAAGATACTTTTCTGATTCTTCCTTTTGGTAATCCCCCTATTTCCTCTTTTGCCTCTGCAACTGCTGTAACTATAGCGTCTTCCATTCCAGTTCCTGTTTGTTTTCTTGCGCCCCCTGCAATGCCCCACAAATTTGGGTCAAGGACAAGAGGTGATCTCTTTAACAACATAACTTCTCGAAGATTCTTGGTTACAATAAGTATTCCTGCTCCGCTTTGGCCAAAAGTTCCTTCGATTGCTATTCCAGAATCAGTTCCTGTAGAAATGTGATGCAGTCTGGAGTAAAATTCATATGGAAAGTAATCTCCTTCAACATCATTGGCAAATTGACTTTGTCCAAGCGGAATTGCAATCCATGTATTATTATTCGATTTATCAAGCCTTACTTCATAATTTGTATTTTGAGGCATAAAAACTATTTTTGATTCATTTGTACCATACTCTATTTCATAAACTGGAAAAACTTTTATTATTTTTGGTGGAGTGCCATGCGGTGTCACCCTATACCAGTATGCTCCATTGATGTATTCTCTGAAGGATAGGTCATCACTAAGTTTTTTCAATCTCTCTATTGTCCATTCGCTGCACCCTTTCGTATAAAATATCCCAGATACAGTCCACTTTCTTAAAAGCACTACGTTGTTTATATTGTGTTCAACTTTTCCAGTAGCAGTTAAGAACGGTGGAACTGAAGGAGTGGATCGTATGTAGAAAGTTCTTCTGGAAATGCCCGATTTTTTATCAACAACTTCTTTGCCCTCTCTTGTTCCTAATTGTGATTCAAAAATGTAACCATAATCATATATAATTCCTACTTGACCACCTAGGTTGCCATGCGCTAACTCTGTTAATGTCGATTTCCCACCTTCATGTATTATTGAAGCAAATGGATTATAATCGGCAGCATTATTGACGTTAGTAACAATATTATCAAACGGGTCTCTGTATAGTACCTTAGAATGAGTGCCAAATCCACCGCTTGCATTTGTTACATGACAGCACATAAATCCCAACGCGTTAAGCCCCTGAACAGTGTAGTTTTCTGATTTCTCGACTTTTACCGGCAGTTGGCTCAACACTTTAAAAACATCATCTTCAGAATTTATACCTTCCAATACAATGCTGAAATATTTTCCATAACCCATTGCTGCGTATTTAGCCAATATTAACCCCACTTTCTCAAAATTTTCTTTCGAGATTATATTTCTACAATAATCAAGCCCAGAACTGGCTTCTAGAAATTTGCCTTTAGATTCTCTTGATATTTTGACTAGTGTCTTTAGTTCTGATAATCCAAATTTATGCCTTTCAATGATATTCCTGGAGGCATAGATAACAGCTTCTGCATGATAATTAACCATTCTGAACCATCTCCGCTAAACATAAGCCTACTTCCAAAAGGTTGTCTTGATTGATTAAAAACTTAAAAGAAACGATTCCTTTACTTAAGACAGGTTCTGCGTTTTCTCCGCACGCATCAGCAATTCTTATCAGATTTTTTCCAATTTTTATTACGTTCTCTTTTGTCATCATTTCCCTTAAGTACCCTATACTTTCAATAATATAATCTCTATTTTCCCTTGCGGCAATAATTATGTCAGCTAGTTCCAGAAATATGTCATTTCGCATAACAAAATAGGGATCAGTCAATTTTGAAACTATTTTGTCTGTCTCGTCTTCACCATAAGCACTTGCTAGCTTTCCAGTTGCTTCTCCAATATCCAGTAAATTGTCTCTTGAAATAAATCTCGAAAATTTTAGAATGCCTCTAGAAAAAACATATTTGGTATACCGTCCCGATGCTTTAATTATCTTTTCAGTTTTTGGCCATTCCCAAATCAAGAAATCAGCCAACTCTTCGTAATGATATTTTGGAAATCCTAATGAGTATAAACGCTCTAATCTTTTTTTATATTTTAATCTTCTCATCATTCCACCTTGAAATTTTAATTCTATTGACTTTTCAATTGCTATTACCTCTGTCATTTCTCTCTTTTCTATTCCAAGTAATACTCCTTCTTCTTTCAAATGTTTGATAAAATTCTTTATGTAGAATCTCACAACTCCAATATCCTTATTCATATTTTCCTCAATGAAATATAATTGCCATTGAATGTTTGACTTAAGACTTTTCCAAGTTTCTTCTTCACGCATGAAAATTTCTTTTACAGCGATTCTGATGCTTTCTGGCACTTCATTATTTTGCATAATATGTTCGAGATGAAGGATTGACTGCCCAAATACGCCAAAACCTCTCCTTTGGGATTCCTCAATCTTTTTTAGAATTCTTATCCTTTCATTTAATTTATTTAAGTCCAATTTACCATTCCAGTCACGCAGAAATTGTTGTATGATTCTTACTTTTTCATGCCAATCCTGCTCAAGTTTTCTCAGATTATCTATAGCTATTCTTAATTCCTCATGGAGTTGTTGCAGTTCGCTTGCATTCTCTTCGCTTCCAAATAATTTTTTAATTATATCAGCCATTAAAATTACTCATTTGACTTTCTCTATTTAATTTTAATCATTTCAAACCCAAAACCGCAATCTTTAAATACCAGTTATATGATAAAATAACATAAACTATATTTT
>CAYHTH010000123.1:0-2969 GCA_964359525.1 uncultured Methanosarcinales archaeon
CCTTTATAGGTTTGAACAGCTCTTTCTTTCTTGTCAATGTATTATATAATTTTAATGGCATTTGCTAGAAATGATTTGAAGAGTTTTTAATTCTTTTTATTTTACAAAATAAAAAAGAGCGAGGGGCCGGACATTCGCAACCAAAAGGTTGTTTCGAACCGGCGAATAAGCGGGAATTACGCAACATTTCATCGCTAAACAATTAGCTCACATGGCTGCTTTGCAGCCGCTCCCCTTAGGCCGCTTGGGCACCCTCGCATCTACCTAAAACAGTGAGAATTATCTAACAACAACAAGAACATCTATAATAATCTTGCCTGATCATAAGCATGTGAAAGTGATAAATCCTATTTAAATCTTTATATTCATAAAGCTCAATAATCCATGCTAGTGGGACTATAAGCAGCTCAAACAAACTTCTCCTGCTATTTTCCATCACACTTATATTTTCCTTGTGCATTCTTACCTTTTCCTACTTAAATTCAGACTCTTCATTGCGGTTGTTGAAATCTACAGACATCAAGCTGTCTAAGAATTTTCTTTCACCGTCCGCAGAACCGAGTTTGGTCTTTTGTTCCAATTTTAACACCTCCGATCGTTTTAGAAAAAAAGCAATGTTAAATTGGCATTAACACATAAACACTGTAACCAGTGTCTTGTGGATAGGCCTAATTAGATTTAGAATACTATAACCCATCCATGTATTACTTGCCATTATGCAGATGACGTAATAAAGCTTATATTTAAACTTTTCTTTTTAGTAAAATTATTGATGAATTTCGTCGTCATTTATTGTGTGCTGTTTTGCTGCTGGTTGATATTATAAAGCTGCCTTAAATATTCACATGACTGCCTTTGTGCCTGATTTACTATCTTGCCGCATACGGAATAGTCATGATTGTCGAGCACAAAAGTCATGTAGCACGCGTCTTTCAGTCCGTCATTCGTTATCTCCTGGCACAATGAATTGTCATTTGTTAATTTTGCCACAGTCGAATAGCATTGATTTTTTATGTCGGCATTTGCAATCTTCACGCAATAGTTTTTGTTTTTCTGCACTTCTCCGATATTCCCTATGCATGTGTCTTTCAGATTAGGAACTTCAATATTATTGCACTGCGTCAGCGCCTTCTCGGGATAAGATTTTGCAAGCTCTTTTATCTCGTCAATTGTTTCCGGTGCGGGTACATTTATTTCTTTTTTGCAGTCAGCATCGCAATTATTTTGCTCCCCATCTTCGCAAATATTATTTCCGCAGCATGGGGTTATTGGGCTATTTACGCATTTTCCGTTTTCAACAATATCTTTAGTGCACTGGTTATTATCATTGCAATCCAATTTTGGAGTTTCTTTTTCACACGGATTGCAAACTCCTCCGCAATCAATGTTTTCCTCATTCTGGTTCCTGATTCCGTCGGAACAGCTTTCCTTGTTTGCAGGCGGAAGAATTTTTATCGGCAGTTTTGCAAAAGCTTTCTGGCCGCTGTATTCGGCAGTAACCCTCAGCAGGTAATCTCCCGGCTTGGCATCATTAGGGATTTTAAGCCTTGTTTGCGTCGAGCTTGAAGTCTCAATTGCAATAGTTTCCGTGTTTTGAGATACAACCTTGAAAGTGGCTGAGTCAATTATCTCTTCTGTAACAACAGCATCATACCGTTTTGACGAGCCCAGATTTGACATTTCTTTTATGAACACCACATTGTCGCCGGGCTGGACTTCAGTTTTGACAGGCTCCAGCTTCAAATCAAGCAATTGTGCAGAAGTTTTTGCAGAATTAAGATAAAAAAATAAAGTTATTCCTATAGCGGAAGCCACTACAAAAATAATTACTAAAACTGTCGTCTTGGATAAATGCACCTCATGCCTTATTGTCGGATTGTAAATTGAATTTACAGCCTCGTCAATTTCTTCATTGCTGTAGCCATACTTAAGCATCGTATTTTTGATTGTAGAAATATCATAGCCCTTTTGCAGAAGGCCCCTTATATAATTCACCACTTTTTGCCTGACCATCAAGAATATTATTTTATCAAATGTATTTAAAGATTGTTAATTTAGAAATTTTGGATTTGTTTGAAAGAATTATTTTAGCTTCCTAATCCTATCTAGTTCCTCACCCGTTACAAGTGGTTTAAAACCTGCTCCTCTATAATTAAAATAAACTACGTATCTATCACGTGGATTTGTTAGGATACAGCCATATATTCTCTCATCAGAGCGTGTAGGCTTGTCAGGATTATCTTCACTAACGACAGCTTCTAGTCCACCATCTGGGAAAAAATGAATTTGATTCTGAACGGGAACAATAGTTGGTAAAGGATCATAACCGGTTACCTTTCCGATAGTAACTAAACCAGTTCTTTGTAGAAAATCAACTCGTTTATTTGCACTCTTAAAATCCTTTTCTCGTATGAACATAAAAATAACACCCTTTTGCACGAAATTTTAGTAAGTATTAAAATATTTTGGTTTTTATAACCATTCTGAAGTTGTTAATTGAGTACAGGCTCCCGCCCCACACAAAATATTATTTTGAGATACTTCATCTTGATTGAAAGGATTTTTAAAAACTCTGCTGACACAGTTTGCCAGAACTACGTAACTGGCAAAGGATATAACAAGTGATTTTTGGTAATTGAATGCGGGTGAGATTCGTTCTTTGCAAACTCGCTTACAAGTCACTACAAAACAAGAATTTTTTGTTGATGATTATTTTTTCATAATGTGTTAATTGTATTAAAAATTTTAATTCAAAAATCATTAACCTTATATTTTATCCTTTATCTATCCATTTTTTAGCATAAATAAAGTATAGTATATTTATTATTTTCCATTAAATATCCTTTATTTATCCTTAATTTAGTATAAATCAATTTTTAATATAATACAAATCTTTATATATTAGTACTGAAAGTAGCATACCTAAAGTATATATCAGGGTAAAAATGAGTATACAAATTAGGATTACA
>CAYHTH010000124.1:0-2957 GCA_964359525.1 uncultured Methanosarcinales archaeon
CGCCTTTTGCCCCTTTTCCATTCTTATTTTTTTCGCGGGGGGGATTTGAATTGGAATGGGGTGGCAAAAAGGCGGGGCGGGCTTTATTTAATTTTAGCACCTGATTGACTTGCACCATAGTGATGCATTATGATTATAGCATGACCGAAGAAATTTCTGGATACAAAACCGTCAAACGCCTCGCGGTTGAGCGGCCGGACTGGCTCCCTATCGTGAGGGAATGCCTTAATCTCTCAAAGGAGATTAAGGGCGATTTTGCCGGATCATGGGTATTCAAGCGCGTGCAGGAAAAAGGGCTCAAGTTTTCAAACCTGCGTCTGCTTGTCAGCTTCGGCATTTTGAAAAAAGAAGGCACGTCCCGCCAAGGACGGCGTGCCTACTACACGATGGTCGATCCCGAAGGTGTCGAGCAGGCGTTGAATGAACTCTCAAAATAAACATGTTTCTAACGGATCAAAGAAAAGAACATATCGGATATTACCAAGAGATGCTCAAAACCATCGGCTCTTTATCGCGCCTTTTTTCTGAAAGCGCTGAGCCATATGTGGAATATAGAATCGCAGAAAACCTGTTTTGCAAGTCATTTGAAGCAAAAAACCTTTCGCGTACCGATTGCTCCGCCGATGCATCAAAGGGAAATCTCGGTATAGGAATAAAAACTTTTTTGGAAAAGAACGGTGCAACAATGCAGAAAATTGCGGAATTCAACAGTGAACACAATCTTTTCAGCGGATTGAATACAGAACAAAAAATCAAGAAGCTTTCAGAGCTGAGAAATAAGCGGCTCGAAACAACAAAGCGGATATTCGGTTTAGAAAATCTTATCTTATTTTCAATATAAAAATTATGAAGCAGTTAATAACACCAACAACCATTGAGGTCGGTCAATACTACACCAACGACCAGATTCACTACGCGCTTGAAGTCGCCAATCTCGGCGGTATAAGACCAAAACTTAATTCACAAAATAAACTTGATTTCGTTGTGCTTATTACTTCGTCAGAAGAAAATAAAAAGGCAGTTAGAAATCCATACGCAGATCGTATTGAGGGGAATGTTTTGACTTATACTGGAGCTGGACTTAAAGGAGAACAGGCCATCTCTGGTGTAAATAAAAGACTACTGGAGCAGACCGACAATCCCGTGCCGATTCTAGGATTTGTTAAAGAGGCAGTGAACAAATATAAATTTGTCGGATTCTTATTCCTGTTGAGGCATTACGAAGACTACCAATTAGACCATGAGGGTGCGATGAGAAAAGTGTGGATTTTTGAGTTTCAAATTGTCCCTGAAACCCCTGTACTTAAAATCAGTGGATTCAAGGATTTATTTATTCCGATATTTAATAAACTTAAAGAAGAGGTCGTCGAAGAAGATACGAAAGTTGAAAATGAAATAGATGAGGCTACAATGGCTATTGAAATTGATAAGCTAAAAGATGTTGAAAGGCTAAAAGCAAAGCTAATGACCGTTGATCCATATAAATTTGAGGTAGTAGTCAGTAATTTAATAACCCATGTTGGCTTTTCAGATGTAAGGGTAACCAAAAAAAGTGGAGATGACGGGGTTGATGTAAATGCAATTCTTAAAAACCCTGTTTCTACAAACTTGAATTATCTATTTCAAGTAAAAAGATGGAAACATTCAGTCGGTAGGAATGAAGTCGCTAATTTGCGAGGCAGTATGGGGCTTAATAATCAGGGCGTGATTATTTCCACAAGCCACTTTACAACAAGCGCCATCAACGAAGCTGGTTCGGAATATAAAACTCCAATAAATTTAGTTGGTATCAAAGAACTTCACTCAATAATTAATCTGACGAATTTCCAAATTGAGAAATTTATTCTATAATTTAACCTGAAATATGAAAAAGCTTTATCTCGTTGTGTATTTTGACGAAAATGAGCAAGAGAACGATGCCGATATTATCGTTATTGATGACGAGGAAAATCAGCACAGTGCTTTTAAGGCCTTTTTCAAAAAAACTTATGATTACGAAATCAAGAATAAGCATATTGTTGGAATTTATCCCGTCTCTGAATCATTTGACGCTAATGGAACAAAATACGAGGTCGCTCTGAAGAAAATAAACTGATATGCTGTTCAAGCTTTATTTAGATGAAAGTGGTACGCCAAATTTGAATGGAGGTAATCCAAAATTTCCTTATTTTATATTGAGTGGTTTTATTGTTAATGAAGAACAGGCCAGAAACCTGAAAACAAAAGCTGATCAGGTGAAATTTAAATACTGGGGAAGAACAAATGTTGTTTTTCATTCCAGAGAAATCGGAAGAAGGGAAAATAATTTTTCAATTCTTAAAAATCCTGCTATGGAGCAAGATTTTCATAAAGATCTATCGCAATTTCTCGTTGCAAACGGAGGCAAAAGTATCATTGTTGTTGTTCATAAGGGAAAAGCAAAAAGTGCAGGATGGAAAGATGGTGATATTTACAAAAAAACGTCGAGCGAGATGTTAAAATTTTTCATTGAATATCTATATGCCAAGAATGACAAAGGTCAGATTGTTATTGAATCTGCTGGAACGAAAAAAGATATCGCCTTTTATAAGGAATATATTTATTTTCTTGCAAACGGGGTTCGTGAGCTAGGATTAGACCACCAAAAAACAAAACAGATTCTTACTTCAATTAGTTTTGTAAGCAAAAATAACCATGATATTGAGGAACAAATTGCTGATCTTTTAGCGTATCCGGCAGGGCATAATTGTCTTGTGGCTGAGGGTATCCGCACAATCGTACTGAATAGTTACGAAGATAATATGTGTAAAATCCTAGACACAAAAATCCTTAGGTTTGTGAACAAAAAAACTGGAATTTCAAAAAATGGATTCATCAATCTAACCCCATAAAAAGTAAACAAATAGCACCATAAACAGCGAAAAACGGGCATTGCCCGTTTTTCTTGATTGGATCGTGGCATCTCGCTCACTAACCAA
>CAYHTH010000125.1:0-2870 GCA_964359525.1 uncultured Methanosarcinales archaeon
TGAAAAAATTATCAAAATTTTTTATATTCTGCGCAATTTTGTTTGTTTCATTTGCAAAAAATTCCTGCAGAATTGTGTAGCTTCTTAGTGTCCCGTTATGCAAATCATTCAGCATGAGTTCAAATTCCTTGCAGAAAGTGATGAGATAAAAATAATCCTTGTTGTTTATCTCCAAATTCCCGGCAAAAGAGCTCACTGATTTGGCATATGACTTCCTGTTTCCTTCCATGTATTGTTTTGCCTTGAACGGAATATTCGGATTCTGCAATTTTGCATTCTCCAGTACTTCAACATTAAATCTGGTTCTTTGCAGCTCTTCATCTATTTTCATCAGAATTTCATCAGTGCGAATTTTAATCTCTTCTGTTGTGGGCTTGGCTTTTTCTTTAACCCACTCTTCCAGATTTTGAAGCTCTATTCTAGTAACCTGTTTCGTTTCAGGTTCTTCGTTTTTGAATATTTTCTTGATATGTCGAAAATGAATCATTAGCCTGCTGCCTATGGACATATTGCTTCCATCATTATTATTTTCGTTCATTTTCGATCATGCTCAAAAATCATTAATATGTTTTTTAGATTGTGATTTTTGATAAATTCAAGCATATTATGCTACAAGTTGCCTTCTGAATATAATTTTTACTATTTTAGAGGGCTAAAAACACCCCAACAAAAACCTTTATAAACCTCCTTTATTTTCCCAGTAAAAATGAATTTAATTAGTATAGTAATTGTCATAAGCGTTTTGGCTTTGTTGTTTGTGGTTTGGCTGACGCGCCAAGTTCTCAGAAAGGACACCGGAACACCTGCAATGCAGGAAGTTTCAGATGCGATTAAGGAAGGCGCTGAGGCCTTTGTCAAGAGGCAATACGCAACAATAGGGATTTATACTCTCATTCTGGCAGTTATAATCTATGCAGTTTATGCTTTTTTGGGAAAAACAGATTTAGGATGGAGAACTTCTGTTGCATTTTTATTTGGAGCTGTAAGCTCGGCAGTTGCAGGAATTGTAAGCATGCTGATTGCAGTAAGGGCAAACATAAGAACAGCGAGCGCAGCAAAAAGAAGCTTGAATGAAGCTTTTGTCACAGCCTTAAGGGGTGGTGCAGTTGCCGGTATTATAATAGTATCAATGTCTTTGCTTGGAGTCTCATTAATCTATTACTTTTTCAGTATCGGGCTTTCAATTGAAGCCGCAGCAAAACAAGTTCCGTTCCTGATTGTAGGTTATGGTTTCGGCGCTTCGTTTGTAGCCTTGTTTGCGCAATTAGGCGGAGGAATTTATACCAAAGCTGCTGATGTCGGCTCAGATTTAGTCGGCAAAGTGGAAAAAGGAATTCCGGAAGATGATCCAAGAAATCCAGCAGTTATTGCTGATTTAGTCGGAGACAATGTCGGGGACTGTGCAGGCCGTGGAGCAGACTTGTTTGAAAGCACCGCAGCAGAAAATATTGGTGCGATGATTTTAGGAGTTGCTTTGTATCCTTATTTTGGTCTGTCAGGAGTTATGTTCCCGCTGGTTGTGAGGGCATTTGGATTAATAGCAAGCGTTGTTGGAATTATGACTGTCAAGCTCAAAAATGAAAATGAAAACCCAATGAAAGCGCTGAACAGAAGCTATGGTTATACAGCAATCCTTGCAGCAATAGCATTTTTCTTTACAACAAAATGGCTGCTTTACACCGCTAAAGCACCTAATGCTTGGCTATGGTTTTTCTTTTCGGGAGTGGTTGGCATTGTTACAAGCACTTTGATTGTTTTAATCACAATGTATTACACAGAGTCAGATTACAGGCCGGTTAAGAGCATTGCGAAAGCATCTTTGACAGGGCATGCAACCAATATCATCACTGGATTTGCAGTCGGGCTTGAATCAACGGCATTACCGGTTATTGTATTATCAGGAGCTCTTCTTCTTTCATTCAAGCTTGGAAGTTTAAGCGGAGTGGCTCATGGTGGATTTTATGGAACAGCGATTGCAACGATGGGTATGCTCGCAACTGCAGCATTTGTTTTGGCTATGGACACTTTCGGCCCGATAACAGATAACGCCGGTGGAATTGCTCAGATGTCAAAAGCCCCTGAATCAGTCAGGAAAAGAACTGATAAGCTTGATGCAGTCGGCAATACAACAAAAGCAATTACTAAAGGTTACGCGGTTGGAAGCGCAGCACTTGCAGCTTTCTTATTGTTTACAGCTTACCTTGATGACGTAAAAGCTTACTTGAAGCTTGACACTATAACCATTGATTTATCAAAAGTTCATGTTTTTGTGGGCGCATTTATAGGCGCCATGCTGATATTCCTGTTTAGCTCATTAGCAATAAAGGCAGTGGGAGATGCAGCACATAGCATAGTAAATGAAGTTAGGCGGCAATGGAAAGCAAAGAAAGGAATCATGACAGGAAAAGAAAAACCGGATTATGCAAGGGTTGTTGACATCTGTGTCAAGGCTTCATTGAAGAAAATGATATTGCCGGGTCTGTTGGTTGTTGCCACAACAGTTGCTGTAGGAATGCTTCTTAAGTACGAGGCAGCTGCAGCTTTTTTGATGGTTGCCACCATCACTGGAATTTTAATGGCCCTGTTCTTTAATAATGCTGGGGGTGCCTGGGATAACGCAAAGAAATACATTGAAGACGGAAATTTAGGCGGAAAAGGCTCTGAAGCCCACAAAGCAGCTGTTACTGGAGACACAGTGGGTGACCCAACCAAAGATACTGCGGGACCCTCATTGCACGTTTTGATTAAATTATTGAGTACTATCACTTTAGTTTTGGTGCCGTTGTTCGTTTGAATTTTTTGAAACTTACTATTGTTTTTTTCAAAAACTAATTTTCAAATTCACGAAAAATTTATTAGATGAACATTTT